>CANGIH010000001.1 GCA_947453875.1 Planctomycetaceae bacterium
ACCCCCGAGGCGCAGAGTCTGGCCGTGATCCTCGCGGGGGTCGTGGTGTTGTGGGTCACCGAAGCCCTCCCGCTTCCCGTCACGGCGCTTGCCGGTGCGGTCGCCTGCGTGGTGGCGGGGGTAGCACCGGCGAAGGAGGTCTTCCGCCCCTTCGCCGAGCCGCTTGTCTTTCTCTTTATCGGCTCGTTCATGCTCGCCGAGGCGATCCGTGTCCATGGGCTCGACCGCCGATTGGCGTTCGCCGTGCTCGGGATGCCGGCGGTGGGGGAGCGGCCCGGGCGGATCCTCGCCGCGGTGGCGCTCGTCTCGGCCACGATCAGCGCCTTCATCTCCAACACCGCCACAACCGCGATGATGGTGGCGATCGCCGCCGGGATCCTCGCCGCGATCGAGGACGCCCACTCGCACGCCCCGCCCCCAGTCGATCCTTCACCTCGCCCCAGGCTCGATCCCAGATGGGCCACCGGCCTGATGCTTTCGGTCGCCTTCGCCGCGAGTATCGGCGGGCTGGCCACGCCGATCGGCACCCCGCCAAACCTCATCGGGCTGGCATTCATCCGCAAGGAACTCGGTGTCGAGGTGTCGTTTCTCGGCTGGTGCGCCATCGGCGTGCCGGTGGCGACGATCCTCACCGCCGTCGCGATCCTGCTGCTGGGCTGGATGTTTCCCGCCGGCGTCGATCGACTGCCGGGGGTGGCGGAGCTCGTGCGCCGGGAGCGATCCTCGCTCGGGGCATGGTCGCAGGGGCAGGTGAGCACCGCCCTGGCCTTCGGCACCACCGTCGCGCTCTGGATCGTGCCCGGACTGCTCGGCCTTTTCCTCGGGGCGAAGCATCCGCTCCCGGCCTGGTTTGCAAGCCATGTGCCCGAGGGGGTCGCGGCGCTGCTCGGCGCGGTGCTGCTGTTCATCCTTCCCGGCGGGCCTCGCCGCCCCGAGGCCATGCCGGGGGGGAGCGACGGCGTCCTCCGGCCTGCCGGTCCGGCGCGCCGGGCGCTTGAATGGGAGGAGGCGGCGCGGATCGACTGGGGGATCATCCTCCTCTACGGCGGCGGCATGGCGCTCGGGGAGCTCTCCTTCTCCACCGGCCTCGCCGGGGCGCTCGGCAGGAGCCTCACCGGCTGGCTGCCGACCGGATCAGGTGGAGGCGTGGCCCTCGTGGCAGCGGCGACACTTGTCTCGGTGGTCACGAGCGAATTCACAAGCAACACCGCCAGCGCCAACATGGTGGTGCCGGTGGCGATGGCCCTCGCCTCGGCGAGCGGCGCCGAGGCCCTCACCGCGGCGCTCGCCGCCACGTTTGCCGCCAGCCTCGGCTTCATGATGCCGGTCAGCACCCCCTGCAACGCGATCGTCTACGGCACGGGGCGGATCAGGCTCTCCGACATGATCCGCAGCGGAGCCCTTCTCGACGTCGCGGGGGCGGTGGTGATCACGCTCGCGATGCTGCTTGTCGGCCGGCTCTGGCAAGGATGACTTTTTCCATGGACAGCTAAAAGCCGCCAGGAATGTGCGCGCCGCACTGGTGGCAGCGTGGGATCACCAGCGGCTGGGGCGACAGGAGGATCCCGTCGCGGAGACAGGAATGGAGCCGGGGGAGGCAGGGGGGGAGCGGGTATTGGCGACAAGCCCCCAACGACCCGGCACCCATCGGCGGATGGCAAAAGCCGGTCATGCCGCAGATGCCCGGCGCCCCACAGGGGCCGCACGCGCCAGGACCACAGGCCTTCGGCCCGCAGGAGCGGCAGACCGGTCCGGGTCCGCAGGCCCCGGACATGCAGGGCCCACGGGAGCCGTAGTCTGCCCCGACCGGATAGCTCCGCCCTGCCATGGCGTTGCCATGCCAGGGTGGCCGCTGGCCGGAGCGGCAGCTCTCGCAATGGCCCCCGCCTGAATCACCGATCACCGGCACGCCACGTCCGGCAGGGGAATAGCCATCCTGGGCACCTGCCGAGGCCCCGACAACGGCGGCAAGGATGACCGCAAGGAAGGGGAGAGGGGCACGATCGGCGCGACACAACGGCATGACGACGGTCTCCTGCGGCTTGCTCCGGGACGGGCCCGGTGGTGGCGTGATGCTGGTTGTGCATCGTCGTCCGCGTATTCCGGGGATGAGCGTGGCACCTGCCAGGTATACCCATACCGGTGCGGGGAAGACTGCCGGCCACGGCGACCGTGACGGTCGCGTTCCCCCCACGGGCTTTGAGGCGACCCGTTCCCGGGGCGCAGCCGGGCCGCTGGTCGCCGCGGGCCGGGTGGATGACAATCGTTTCTCCGGGCTGGCACCGGCCGGAACAGGACCGCCGGCGTGCCCGCCGCAACCGACGAGTTCCCGTGAAACCGATTCTCCTCCCCTACGGTGGCCCCGAGCCTCTCCTCCTCGAACCGGCCGATGCCGACATCGCCATCGATGCCCGCGGCCCACTCGGGGTGAAAGGTGCCGCGACGGGGAAGCTCGTCACCGCCGCCGTCACCGCCACCAAGCGCCTGCCCCCCCTCGCGGCCCACGTCGTGCCGGGCGACCGGGTGGCGATCGCCCTGGCCGGACCGATCCCCGATGCGGCGGTGGTGGTGGAGGCGATCCGTGGGCAGCTCGAGTCGGCGGGGGTCGCCGCCGATGACATCGCCCTGCTGCAAGCGCCACCGCTCGACGGCATGGCTCTCCGCACGGCTGATCAGCCACCGCTCCCGGCAGCATTGATGTTTGACCCGGGGCACGAGTCGGAATCGGCCTACCTCACCTCCGATGCCGATGGCAATCCGCTCCATCTCGCACGAGTGCTCGTCGATGCCGATGTCGTCGTCGCCGTCGGCACCCGCACCTGGGACGCATCCCTCGGTGGCCCCTCCTTCGACGGCGATCTTTGGCCGGCCTTCGCGCGGACCTCCGCCCGCAATGACATCCTCCGCAGGCTCGCCCGCACCGGCCGGAAGGGGGTCGCGCCGATCCATGACTGGGCCCGCGACATCGGCTGGCAACTGGGGGTGATGGCAAGCGTGCGGATCGTGCCCGGCCGGGAGGGCTCGATCCACGCCGTCGAATTCGGCACGCCCCTCTCGGCAGCCCGCGCCGCCCTCCGCGATGCCGCGGGATGGCGACCGCGGCTGCCCGGCGGGGCACGCCTTGCCATTCTCTCGCTCGCCGAACCGGACGGGGGCCTGCCGGCGCTTGTCCGTGCCGTGGCGGCAGCGTCGAAGGCCACCCATCCCGAGGGGACGATCTGCGTCGCCTGCCGGCTCTCCGAACCTCCCGGCGCGGTGTTCACCCGCTGGCGTCAGGGAGTCGCGCTTGCGCCGCTTGTGATGGAGGCGCTGCGATCAGGCGATCCAGCCCTCGTCGCCGACGCGCTCTCGACCAGGCTTTTCGCGCGGGCGCTCGGCGACCGGCGACTGGTGCTCCTTTCCGATCTCGAGGCCGGTCTGATCGAGGATCTCGAGTTCGGGCATGCCGCCACGCCCGAGGTGGTGGAGCGGCTCGCCCACCGGGCCGACAGCTTGGTCATCCTCCACGAGGCCGAGCGGATGTTCCCGCGCCCGGCCTGAGCGGCGATCACGAGAGCGCAAGCGCGCCTTCGCCGCAGAAGTCGGGATTGCCGAAGCGGTCGAGCCCGGTGTGGCCAAAGGCGTGGGCGAGCGTGAGGAGGAGACGGTTATGGGGCACCGACGGGAATTCGAGCGCCCGGCCGGCACGGAATCCCAAGCCCCCCCCGATCAACACCCAGGGGATGTCCTCGCGGGTGTGGGAGTTCCCCTCCCCAAGTTCGTTCGTCCAGAGGATCGTGGTGTGGTCGAGCATCGAGCCGTCGCCGCCCGGCTCCGGCGTGGCGGCCAGACGCGCGGCCAGATGGGCCACCTCCCCGGCATACCAGGTATTGATCTTCGTGAGCTTCTCCTGGGCGGCGGCGTTGCTGTTGGGCTCGTGTGAGAGATCGTGCTGCCCCTCCTCGACACCGAGCCACTTCATGTGGGGCTGACCGACCGAATTGGTGTACTGGAGCGTGGCGACGCGGCTGAAGTCGGCAGCCAGGCTCGCGACGAGCAGATCGATCTGCATTCGGCTGATCGTCGGCATGCGATCGTTCTGCTCGAGCACGCCCGGTTCGAGGGCCGGAACGGCATGGGCGGCCGTGTCACGATCGGCAGCCAGTTCCTTCTCGAATTCGCGCACCAGCCCCGCATGCTCCTCGAGGATCCGCCGATCCTCAGCCGGCAATGCGGATGCCACCCGGGCGAGATCCTCGTGGAGTTCGTCGAGCACACTCTGCATGCTCTCGCGATTTTTCGCCCTGCCGTAGAGGCGGTTGAACATCTGGTAGGGGTCGTCGATCGGCGTTATCGGCTTGTTGGGCCCGGCATAGACCATCCTCGTCCAGGTGTCGGCCCGCTCGGGCACGAGCACGCCGAACTCGAGCGACCCGCATCGGGTGGCTGTCTCCTCACGCGCCTGGAGAAACCGGGCGATCTCCTGATCGATTGATGGCCCGCTCGACCAGCCCGCGGGAGTGTCGCTCCCCCCCTGGATGTTGCCGGGGAAGAGTTCGACGCCGGTGAGGAGGCACCCGATGCCGCGCATATGGCCGTCACCGTCGCCGCGGATCTTGTTGCCGATCCCCTTCAGCGTGAGGAGTCGGTCCTTGAAGGGGGCGAGCGGTTCGAGGATCGGCCGCAGCGCGACGGGGGGAGAACCGTCCTCCATGGGCTGGGTGAACGAACCGGCCATCGTCGGCCAGAAGGTGTCGCGCACAGTGCCGTCGGGGGTGAAGACGATCACCAAACGCTGCTTCGCCGTCGCGGTCGCGGCGAGGCTGGGAAGATTGCCGAGGAAGGGGCCCACCGCCGAGCCGATCCCAATTCTCCGCAGCAGTTCACGGCGTGTGATCATCACTTTTCTCCGGTGTTCCAGGCTCGGCTTCCAGCGGGGCCGGCGGAAAGGCGGCCACCTTCATGATATCGACCACCGCCGCACGAATGTCGCAGGCACTTCCCTCGAAAGCATGCCGCAGATGCTCGAGCGTCCCCGGCCCCCAGGCCCGCAGCGGCTGCCGCACCTCGGCATGAAAAAGCGCCTGCAGAAATGCCTCCTCGGCGTCACGGCTGGTGGAGAGATAGGCCGCCAGTTCCTTCGCCCCGACAAACGACACCGCCGCGCCGTCGCGGGGGAGGTAGCTGCCCGAGGCATCGACCGGGGCGGCGCCATCGACGTCGCGCCAGCGCCCGACGGCGTCAAACTCCTCGAGCGCGAATCCAAGCGGATTGATGACCGTGTGGCACACCTGACAGGAGACCGGGCTCGTCTGGAGCGCGACGCGATCGCGGGTGGAGAGCCCGGGGTGGAGATCGGGGGCGAGCGGCGCCACCGCTTCCGCAGGAGGCTTGAGAACATTGCCGAGGACATTCCTGGAGAGGAACACGCCACGATGGATCGGCGAACTCCCCCCCGCGTAGGCAAGCACGCTCATCATGTAGGGGTGGGTGAGGACCCCGGCCCGGCGACCTCCGTCGAGACGCACCGGACGGAAACCGGCCTTCGCCGGCATGTCGATGCCGAACAGCGGGGCAAGCCGACCGTTGAGATAGACCTCCTCGGCGGTGAACAACCGCCGGAAGTCGGCAGGCCCCTCCGCTGGCGCAAGACAATCGTCGAGGAAAAGTTCGAGGCTCGTCCGCAGGTCGGCGAATACCGCGGGCGTGAAGCCGGGATGACGCGACGGATCCTTGACGACCTCCGGCACCTGGTCGATGCGGAGCCAGGCCATGAGAAACTCACGGAGCTTTCCTAGGGCGCGGCGACTGGCGAGCATCCGCCGGGCTTGGGCTGCCACCTCGTCGGGCGTGGAAAGCTCCCCACGTCCCGCGGCATCCCGGAGGGCCTGGTCGGGGAGCGAGTCCCAGAGGGCGAAGGCCAGCCGCGACGCGGTGTCCCACGGCGCCGCGGCCCCACTCCCTTCGCTCACGGGGGGCTCACGGAACAGGAATCGGGGGGATGAGAGCACCAGGAGCACCGACCGCTCGAGGGCGGTGTCGGCATCGGGCGACTCCGCGAAGGGGCGATCGACCACGATCGCACGGAGCGGCGGATCGAGTGGCCTGCGGAAGGCCCGCTCCGCGAACATGCCGGCAAAGTCACGGAGCCGCTCTGTCCGGTCCGGAGCCCCTGGCTTCACCCCCGCGAGCCCTCCCGCCAGGCTGCGAACGGCGGCGGCCGTCTCGATCGCTGTCGCCTCGACCGCCGTCAGCCATTCCTTCGAGACGGTGCTCCCGCGCTCGTAGCCGATGCTGCGGTCGTCCGGCGGAAACGGGGTGGTGACGACGAACGTCGCCGGCGATCGGGCCGGAATCAGATTCCGTTCGGGCACCGTCTCGACGACCCCGTGCGGGGGCCTCCACAGCAGTTCGATCGAGGCATGACGGGGGCGTTCGTGGAGCGGGTTATCGACCCCCTGACTCGCCTTCGAAAATTCCAACCGCAGCGGGTAGGCCCGGCCGCCGAGAAGGTGGATCGTGCCGCGGTACTCGGTGTCGTCGCCCGACTTCACCCAGGCGTCGATGAGCGGCGGGGAATCCCAGTCGGGATGGTTCACCAGCAGCCTCACGGCGTGCTCGGTGCGGACGATGAATTCGTAGACCCCCGATTCCACCGGGACGATCGAGCCCTGCCAGCGGATCGCGAACCTCCCCGGCTCGAAGCGTTCCGGATCGGGCCCCTCCACGCCGAAGTCGAAGTTCACACGCCCATCGATCCGCTCGAACACCCTGCGCTCGCCGTTGAAATCGCGCCCCTGGAAGTATTCGCCGCGGAGCCCCCGCTCGGGCGTCATAGGGGGCGGTTCACCGCGGAAGCCGGCCACCAGATCGGCGATGGCGTTCTTGTGCTGCCGGACGGTGAGCCGGGCCAGATCCATCCTGGCCGGACGATTACGGTCGCGGGCGACCGCCGAATAGAAACCCGCATGGATCCATTCGGAGACAAGGCGGGCCGCCGCGCCTGTGACCGCGGTCGGATCGTCCTCCGGCATCGTGTCATGGACGTAGCCGGTGAGCTGATCGACGGACCGGTCACCGACGAGTGGAGCGGGGACGGCGTCGGTGCCGCCACCATCTTCGCCGTGGCAGCGCAGGCAGTGCTCCCTGTAGATCACGGCCCCGGGATGATCGTCGGCCGTCACCGCAACGCCCCACAGCACGAGGCAGAGCCCGCAGGCTGCAGCGATCGTGCTGGACAGGCGAATCGAGCGCAGGGCGATGCCATGAGGCGGGGCGGGAATGCTGGCCATGTGCCAATTCTACCCCGTGGCAGGGCCCGGCCCCACATCGACGGCAACGGCTTTCAGGGCTGCGGAGGCGTGCCGTCGCCACGCCCTTCGCGGCGCTTGACCTCGAGGAGCACGCTTTCGTTGTCGCTGCCACGGATTGGCCACGCCGCCACCCGGCGGATCGTCACCTTCTTCACCAGCCCACGATGCCGCGCCTCCCCCTTCTCCTCCTCCCAGCGTGGGCCCTTGATGACGAGCATCCTCCCATACCGATCGGCGAGGGGCTCAAACCAGGTGAGGAGCTTGAGCAGCGGTGCCACCGCGCGGATGACGAGAACGTCGAACTGATCCTTTGGCCCACGACGGGAGACAAGCTCCTGCGCGGCCCCCTCGTGCACGGGAATGGCCAGGCCCGCTTCGGCGACGATCCCGCGCACCGCCCGCGCCTTCTTGCCGACGCTGTCGGAGAGTTCGACTTTCAGATCGGGGCGGAGGATCGCCAGGATCACCCCTGGCACGCCACCACCGGTGCCAACATCGAGAATCCGCTCGCCAGGGCCGAGGCAGGCCACCACGGCCACCGCATCGGCGACATCTCTCGACACGAACCGCTCGACGTCGGTGTGACGGGTGAGGTTGAGCTTTTCGTTCCAGGCCCAGAGTCGCTCCGCGTAGGCCGCGAGCCCCTCCTCGGCCCCCGCAGGCACGGCGAGTCCAAGTCGATCACACTCAGCCCGGATCGACCGGGAAAGCGCCTCCCGATCGACCGACCCGGCGGGGGCAGCGCCCCCGCCGGGTCGGCAGGAATCGTCTCCGGCGGGCATGCCGTCGGTGTCACCGTCGGGGGTGCGGCTCACTTGATGAACAGCATCTCGCGGTAGGTCGGGAGCGGCCAGAGGTCGTCGGGAAGGATGACCTCGATCTGGTCGGCCACATCCCGCAGGGCACCCATCGCCGGAATGACATTCTGATGGAAGTGGGCGACCTCGGCCTGGATGTCGCCGCCACCATGGTGGGCCGTCGTCTTCTCGAGGGCCTGGATCGCCCCCTCGAGTTCACCGACGAGCGCCGTCAGCTTGTCGAGGGTGCCCATGTGGACGCTCTTGCCGAGATCCTTGAGCTTCGAGGCGATGCCGACCAACTCGCCCTGGTAGCGGTAGGCCGCCGGCAGAACGAGCGTCTTGGCGATCTGCAGCGCCGACTGGGCCTCGGTGTTGATGTCCTTGCAATATCGCTCCATGTAGATCTCGTAGCGGCTGCGGAGCTCGCGTTCGGAGAGCACTCCATATTTCTCGAACAGCGCGATGTTCGTCGGCGAGGCGAGCACCGAGAGGGCGTCGGGCGTGGCCTTGAGATTCGGCAGGCCGCGCTTCTTCGCCTCGTCGTGCCACTCCTGCGAGTAGCCGTTGCCGTTGAAGATCACCGCCTTGTGCTCGGAGACGATCTGCTGGAGGAGCTTCTCCACCGCCTGCGGGAGCTTCGCCGTGTCGCCGCCGGTGGCCTTCTCAAGCTCCGTGGCGATGTAGTCGAGGCTCTCGGCAACGATCGTGTTGAGGGCCACAAGCGGCCCGGCGATCGACTGCGCCGAACCGACCGCGCGGAACTCGAACTTGTTGCCGGTGAACGCGAACGGGCTCGTCCGGTTGCGGTCGCCGGCGTGCTGCGGGAGAGGGGGAAGCGTGTGGACGCCCACGGTGAGCGTGCCGCTCGACTTCGAACTCGTCGCCTTCCCCTTCTCGATCTGCTCGAACACGTCGGCGAGCTGTTCGCCGAGGAAAATCGAGATGATCGCCGGCGGGGCCTCATTCGCACCGAGGCGGTGGTCGTTGCCGCTGTGGGCCACGACAGCACGAAGCAGGTCGCCGTGGAGATGGACAGCCCGGATCACCGCCGCGCAGAACACGAGGAACTGCATGTTGGCGTGGGGCGTCTCCCCCGGCTCGAGGAGGTTGCCGAGCTTGCAGCCCATCGACCAATTGACGTGCTTGCCCGAACCGTTGATCCCGGCGAACGGCTTCTCGTGGAGGAGGCACGACATGCCGTACTTCTGGGCGACGCGGGTGAGCGTCTGCATGATCGACTGCTGGTGGTCGGTGGCGATGTTGGCGTTCTCGTAGACCGGGGCGATCTCATACTGCCCCGGGGCCACCTCGTTGTGCCGCGTCTTCACCGGCACGCCGAGCTTGTAGAGCTCACGCTCCACCTCGAGCATGAACGCCAGCACGCGCTCGGGGATCGCACCGAAGTACTGGTCCTCGAACTCCTGCCCCTTCGGCGGCTTGGCGCCGAACAGCGTCCGGCCGGTCATCACGAGGTCGGGACGGGCGAAGTAGAAGTTGCGGTCGATGAGGAAGTATTCCTGCTCCGGGCCGCACGACGCGGAGACCTGACCGACATCCTTGTGGCCGAAGAGGGCGAGAACGCGGCGGGCCTGCTTGTCGAGGGCCTGCATCGAACGGAGGAGCGGGGTCTTCTTGTCGAGGGCCTCGCCCGTCCACGAGCAGAACGCCGTGGGGATGCAGAGGGTGGTGCCGTTGGGGTTGTCGAGGATGTAGGCGGGGCTCGTCGGATCCCAGGCGGTGTAGCCACGGGCCTCGAAGGTCGCCCGCAGGCCGCCGGAGGGGAAGCTCGAGGCATCGGGCTCGCCCTGGATCAGTTCCTTGCCGGAAAACTCGAAGATCGCCTCGCCGTCGCCGGTCGGCGAGAGGAAGCTGTCGTGCTTCTCGGCGGTCAGCCCGGTGAGCGGGTAGAAGACGTGGGCGTAGTGGGTGGCCCCCTTCTCGATCGCCCAGTCCTTCATCGCCAATGCCACCGCGTCGGCGATCGAGGGATCGAGCGGCTTGCCCTGCTTGATCGTCGCCTGAAGGGCCTTGTAGACGCTCTTCGGCAGACGATCCTTCATCACCGAGTCACCGAAGACGTTCGCTCCGAAGATCTCGCTGGTGGGTGTCTCGCGGAAGTTCCAGGCTTGGCCGTTCGACTTGTAGTTGTTGATGGCGGCGATCGCACTGGCACGGGCGGAGGTCATGAATGGATCCTTCTTCGTGGAGGCACGTTTGGCCCGGGTGATAAGGATTCACCCCGTCGGCTGTGAGTGCCGCTGGACAGGACGGATACGGAAGGCAGGGGAGAGAGCGGCGGGAACCGGAAACACGCGGAACGGGCGCAGACAGGAAAACTGGGCCGGAATCAGCCTCGCGCGGAGGAACACCCACGCCGCCGGACGGAGGCCCGACACCCGCTCACGGGGATCGGGCACCGCCATGCCGATCCACCATCGAGGGTTTGTCGTGCCGTGAGCCTCCGCATCCAGGCAGACCTAGGCACCCGCCGAACACCGCAGCCAGAAGAAGAAATCCTGCGGTTGAAACGACTGATCTGGAGGCAGCGTAGCCCGCTGGAAGGGGAGTTTCAAGCGACCGCGACTACCGCGAGGGGCGTGCCCGACCGGCGGCTTGCGTCCGCCCGTTGTTCTGGGTCCGACCGGCGGGCAGGGCCGACTGACGGACGACCGCCCGACGGGCCGCGGCGATCGCCGCATCGAGGGCAGGATCGGCGCCGGGAAGGGCTGCCTGAGCGGCGGCCTCGGCCGGCACCGGAAGCCCCTCGGCGGCCGGATCATTTCCCGGAAGCCGCGCGGTCGAGTGGACGACCAGATCGGGCTCGACCCCCACCCGGCTGTAGGGCTTTCCCTTGGGGGAGAAGAACTTCGCGGTGGTCAACCGCAGCCCGACCCCCCCCACCTCCAGCGGGAAGATGCCCTGGATCGACCCCTTGCCGAAGCTGCGGCTACCGACGAGCGTGCCCCGGCCATGATCGCGGATCGCACCGGCAAAGATCTCGCTCGAGCTTGCCGAATCACCGTCGATGAGCACCACCAGCGGCATCCGCCAGGTGCCGGCCCGGCTGGCCGAGTAGTTGAAATCCTCTTCGGGGCTGCGGCCACGGGTGGCGACGACGAGGCCCCGCTCGAGGAACAGGTCGGCGACGTCGACCGCCGCGGAGAGCAGCCCGCCGGGGTTGCCACGGAGGTCGATGACAAGCGACTTCATTCCGGCGGCGTCGAGACGACGCAGCGCCGATTCAAGATCGGCCGCCGTCGTCTTCTGGAAGGAGGAGATCTGGATGTGGGCGATGCCGGCGCTCGCATCGAGCATCCGCACCCCCTCCACGCTCGGCACCTCGACATGCTCTCGCCGCAGCGACAGCCGCCGCGGTGCAGCCCCGCCGCGGACGATATCGAGGGTCACACCCGAGCCCTCCGGGCCCTGGAGGAGTTGGGCCGACTCGTCGACCGACATCCCGCCAATCGAGCGGCCATCGACGGCGACAAGGTGGTCGCCACCGAGGATCCCGCCCCGTTCCGCCGGGCTGCCGGTGATCACGTTCACCACGAGGAGACCGTCGGCGGCGGTCTTCAGCTCCACCCCGAGACCGACGAAGTTCCCTTCGATCTGGGCGTAGAGGTCGTCGAGTTGGCCGTTGGTGAGGAATGCCGAGTACTCGTCGAGCCCCCCCATCGACGCGGCGGTCATCTCCAGCAGCGTGACCGCCGGCGGGATCCCCAACGTCGAGTGGCCGATACGGGCGACCCAGGCAGCCACGGTCTCGGCGTCAGCCTGCGTGGAGATGGTGCGGCCAGCCACGAGGCGGGCGACCTGATCGCGGTAGGCCCCGCGCCGCTCGGGGGTCGATTGCGGGGCATAGAGATGGACAAAGAGGGGATGCTCGATCGCCACATCCATCGCCCGGCAACCGCGGGTGGTGAGCCTGTGGAAATCGGGGGCATCGACATGGTGGCTGCGGATGCGGGCGAGAACCTCGGCATGGAGGCGGCGGCCGTCGGCCTCGGAGAGCCCGGCAAGCCGCTGGCGAAAAACCCCCTCGGAGTGCCGGCGGACGAGATCACAGTGGATGCGGGCCAGGTCGTAGTGGTCGTGGAGGGGCGCAGGAAGCGTTCCCTGACGCACCAGCGGCTCGCAGACCGAGAGCACGTCGCTGAAACGCTGCTCGCGTTGGAGGTTCGCGATCTGGCGTCCGAGGTCATCGATGGCCAACTCCGGGGCCGCGGCGGCCGGGAGCGCAGGGGCCGCGGGGAGGACGACGGTCGGCGTGGCGCGGGGGAGGGCCGGCGGCAGCGGGGAGGCGGCGATCGGCAGCGTCGCGGGATCGGGCTCGGGAGCCACCGCGCCGAGAGGATCGTCCTGGCCGATGACCGGCACGACCTGCGCCACAAGCACCACCGGCACCATCGCGACGATGGCGGCGACAAGCATCAGCCACGAGGCCCGACGGATGGCGCCAGTGGGGCGGAGGGACGCCCCGGCTGCGAAAGAGTCTGCCTGACCGGCAGACCCACCCACGACGCCAACTTCTCCGACACCGTCGTCCCCGTTTCGGGGGACCCGCATAGGCTGTGAACAGCCGCGGGCCGAACAGGCCTCGAGAAGGGCAACGTCCACGAAAAACAGTCCGTTGACGGGGTGCCGCGTCCAGTGGCGGCAGGCAGCGGTCTGTCCTTCAACCGCCCGCGATTATGGATCACGAATCCCGGCTGGTCAAAAAAAACCGGCCGATCAGCCCGCACTCCAAAAGGCGACACGTTGGTACGATTGGCGGAGCGAAGGAACCGCATGAACGCCCCCTCCGGCGACGCCGTCAGACCATCCGCCGACCCGATCCCAGCAGGGGTGGAGGCATCCCAGCCGGGGGCGAGCGTGCCTCCCCGCGCCGGCCATGCAAGCGGCACGAACCTTCCGGATGGCCAGCCGACGCTGCAACTACTCGACCGCGTCCGGCGCGGGGACGATGACGCCATCAACGGCCTCCTCGCCCGCCACCGCGATGCCATCCGTCAGATGGTCGACCGGCGGATGGATCGTGTCATCCAGCGGCGGGTCGACGCCAGCGACATCGTTCAGGATGTCCTTCTCGAGGCCAACCGCCGCCTCGGCGACTACCTCGCCAATCCCATCATGCCATTCCAGCTCTGGCTGCGGCACATGGCCCGCGACCGGTTGATCGATGCCCACCGGCGCCACCGGGTGGCGGCCACCCGGAGCATCGACCGGGAAGTGCCGCTGGCCGGTGGGGGAGACGACGGCTCGCTGGCGGACGGCACCGCCGGGCTTGCCGACCGCGAACTCACCCCGGCTGCAGCCGCCACCTGGCACGAGTTGGAACGCCGGTTCGCGGCGGCGGTGGAGCGGCTGGAGGAGGACGACCGGCAGATTGTCCTCCTCCGTCACTTCGAACATCTCTCCACCGCCGACGCAGCGGAGGTGCTGGGGCTGTCGAAGCCGGCGGCGGGCATGCGGTACCTGCGGGCCATGCGGCGGTTGCGGGTCCTCCTCGATGGCGGCGGGGGGGAGTGACCGCCCGAGGGCCATGTCCGCCAGCCCCCGAGGCTCCTACCATGCCCCGGGCGGAGAGCGGCCGGCCCCCGGAGAGGGGTCGAGGTCAGACCACGGGCGACAGGGCAGGGTGATGAAACGAGGCGAGTCGGTCGGCAGATCCGAGGCAGGGGGGACCGCCCTTCCGGCGGCCCGCCGCGCCGTGGAAGCACCGCTCTCGATGGCCGAGGAGGAACGCCTTGCCGGCCTGCTCGACGAGCTGGCCGACGGCCCCGAAGGCACCGCCTCGATGCGGCTTGAATCGCTCGCCAGTTCCCATCCCGATCTCGCCCCACAACTCCGCGAGTTGTACGCGGCGATGATGCTCACCGATGCGGTGGCCCATGAATCGACGATCTTCACCCGCTCCCCCATCGCGGCCGATCGCAACCTGACCCGGTCGAGCCAGCCGATCGCGGCGCCGCCGCTGCGCGCGGCGGTGGCGGCAACCGACGGATTCGCCCCCGGCACCGTCGCCCTCCCGGCGGTGTTTGGCGACTACGACCTCCTCGAGGAGGTGGGCCGCGGCGGCATGGGAGTCGTCTACCGGGCGCGGCAGCGGAGCCTCGATCGCATCGTCGCGGTGAAGATGCTCCTCCGCCGCGAGCTCGCGTCAGCCGCCGATCTGGCCCGGTTCCGCAGCGAGGCAGAAGCTGCTGCCCGGCTCGACCATCCAGGAATCGTGTCGGTGTTCGAGGTCGGCGAACTCGATGGCCATCCCTTCTACTCGATGCAGTATGTGGAGGGGACGACGCTCGCCCGCCTGCTGACCGGCGGCCCGCTTCCGGCGCGCGACGCGGCGACGATCCTTGCGCAGGTGGCCGAGGCCGTTCAGGCGGCCCATGCGCGGGGCATTCTCCATCGCGACCTGAAGCCGTCGAACATCCTCATCGACACCGATGGCTGTCCGCGTGTCTCCGATTTCGGCCTCGCCAAGCGACTCGAGGCCGACGCCTCGGTGACCCATACCGGCGCCATCCTCGGCACGCCCTGCTACATGTCGCCGGAGCAGGCGGCCGGGAGTCGCGGCGATGTCGGGCCGGCAAGCGACGTCTGGAGCCTTGGGGCGATCCTCTATCAGATGCTCACCGGCCGCCCGCCATTCCAGGCAGCCAGCCCGATGGACACGCTGCTGGCAGTGCTCGAATCGGATCCTCCCGTACCGCGATCGATCAACCGCAGCGTCGACCGCGACCTCGAACTGATCGCGCTGAAGAGCCTGCAGAAACCTGCCGATCTCCGCTATGCCTCGGCAGGCGCGCTCGCCAACGACCTGCGGGCATTCCTCGCCGGCGAACCGGTCGCGGCCCGGCGCGGAGGCCTTGCCGACGTCGTGTCGAGGCTGTTCCGCGAGACCCACCACGCCGTCGTCCTGGAGAACTGGGGGCTGCTTTGGATGTGGCATTCGGTGGTCCTGCTTGCCCTCTCGATCACCACCGACGTCCTCGCCTGGCAGGGGGTGACGACGCGCTGGCCCTACCTTGTCCTCTGGGCTGGAGGGCTTGCCCTGTGGGCGCCGATCTTCTGGGCGCTGCGCCACCGCAACGGCCCGGTGACCGCCGTCGAACGGCAAATCGCCCATATCTGGGGAGGGAGCGTGATCTGCAGCGTGCTTCTCTTCTGGGTCGAAGACCTCATGCACCTCCCGGTGCTCACGCTCTCGCCGGTGCTCGCGCTCGTGGCTGGCCTCGTCTTCTTCGCCAAGGCCGGCATCCTCTCCGGTGCCTTCTATTTCCAGGCTGCGGCGCTGTTTGCCACGGCGCTGTTGATGTGCCGCTTCCCCGACCATGCCCACATCCTCTTCGGTGTCGTGAGCGCCGCCTGTTTCTTCATCCCGGGGCTCAAGTATTTCCGCCAACGGATGCGGGCTGACTGACGGGTGCGTTGTCCCTGGTGTTCACACGCCGCACGGCCGTGAAACGACGCGCCCGAACCGCCACTCCCCCGGGTGCGTAGACTTTCATCGGGCGGATCCTTTCAGGGCGAGTGCGGCAGGAGGCGATGGCAACGATGGCACGTGGCGACAGGCTCGCGGTCGAACGGCGGTTTGTCGGGACGGCAGTCACCTACACCCACCACGGCATCGACATGGGGGACGGCACGGTCGTTCATGCCCGTCCCGATGATCCCGAGCGGATCTTCGAGGGGGGGAAGGTCGATCGGACGAGCCTCGGTGAGTTTGCCCTCGGCGCCCCGGTCCGTGTCGTCACCACTCCGGCTGCCTGCTACCCGCCTGACGAAATCGCCGATCGGGCCCTCACGCTTGTCGGCCGTGACGGCTACTGCCCGGTGGTGGAAAACTGCGAACACTTCGCCACCTGGTGCGCGACGGGGGAGCGGCAGAGCCGTCAGGTCGATCTGCTCATTGAACGGGCAGGGAGTGCCGCCTCGCGCCTGGCCGCCGTCGTCGCCGCACGGGCTGCCGTCGGGGCCGCCGAGCGGGTGGCGGTGAGGACGGCCCTCGGCACGACCGTCCGCCTCGGGCTCGGCACGCTGCTTCCCGCCACCCTCGTGGCGGAGGGGGCGGCGATGATGGCCGAATGGAGTGCCCACCAGGCGGGCCGCACGCCCGCGCAGAGCCGGCGTGCGGGGGAATCAGCCGGCTTGGCGACGAGCGCCTGTGTCTGTGCCGCAGCTACCGCCGCCGGCGGGCCTGCGGCGCTTGTCACCGGGGCCCTGGCGGGCGCGAGCCTGTGGCTTGCCGGATCGGCGGTCGCCGGTTTCGCCGAGAAGGCCCGCACGGGCGATGACGGCGGCTTTGTCGACACGAAGCGGCGCATCTCCTGAGCCGCGTCTGGTTGATCGCCCCGATCACCCGCCCCTGGAATCGTGCTCCGCCGCGGCTGGCCCCCGGTCGGCCCCCCGCTCCGAGCCGTAGTCGGTGAGCCTGCCCCCCCCTTGCCCCACCCGGAGGGCGTTGAGCACAGCCACCACGTCGATCGCCTCCTGGACGAGCGCTCCCACCGTTGGCGTGAGGAGCCCAGCGGCCGCGAATCCCATCCCCACCACGCTCGCCCCCATCCCGCCGATGGCGCTTTGCAGCGCCACTGACCGCAACCGCCGGCCGATGTGAAAGAGCTCGTCGACCCGTTCGAGCGAAGAATCCATCACCACGGCCCCTGCCGCCTCGCTCGTGACGTCGTTGGCGGTGCCCATCGCGATCCCCACCGTCGCCGCGGCGAGCGCCGGGGCGTCGTTGATGCCGTCGCCGACAAACAGCGTGGGCGCCTGCCGGGTCGCCTCCTCGACGATCCGCAGCTTCCCTTCCGGTGAGATGCCGGCATGCACCTCCCCGATCCCCACCTTCTCCGCGAGCCACCTGACCTCGCTCTCCCGGTCGCCACTGACGAGCATCACCCGATCGAGCCCATGGGCCGGGCGGAGATGCCCGACGAACGTCGCTCCATCGCGACGGGGGGCGTCGCGGAAGCGGAGCAGGCCAGCCGCCCGTCCATCGACCACCACGACACACTCGAGGCCGCCGGCCCCTTCCGGCAGCCGCGCGGCTTCCACGGGGGCGTTGGCCAGGAGCTTGGCCCGACTGGTGATCGCCACCTCATGATCCGCCCCGTCAGCCAGGCGCACGCGCCCCACGAGCCCCTGCCCGGGGCGCTCCGAGACCTCGTCCACCGGCAGCGTCTCCCCACCGGCGGCCCGGGCGGCCTCCAGCACGGCCGCGGCCAGCGGATGCTTCGAGTAGGCCTCGAGGCTGCCGGCGAGGCCGAGCACGCCCGCCGCATCGAAGCGATCGATCGGCAGCGTCTCGGTGAGCCGGGGGCTGCCGTAGGTGAGGGTGCCGGTCTTGTCGAAGATCGCTGTCCGGCAGGTGGCCATCCGTTCGAGGATCGCCGGATCGCGGATCACGATCCCCCGCCTGGCCGCCAACGACACGGCGCCGATGATCGCCACAGGGATCGCGATCAGGAGCGGGCAGGGGGTGGCGACGACGAGCACGGCGAGGAACCGCGTGGCATCGCCGCTGGCCCACCACGCCGCCCCGGCCACCGCCAGTGCCAACGGGGTGTAGAGGGCGCCGAGCGAATCGGCCATCCGCCGGAGCCGGGGCCGATGGGTCTCGCTCTGCCGGAGCACATCGACGATCTTCGCGTAGCGACTGTCGGCCGCGATCGCCTCGGTGCGCACATCGAGCGCTCCCTGGCCATTGACCGCCCCCGAAAGCACGGCCGATCCGGGCGCCTTCTGCATCCGCCACGGTTCCCCCGTCAGGTAGCTCTCATCCATCGAGCCATGTCCGGCCACCACCACGCCATCCACCGGGCAGGTCTCGTGGGGGAGGACGACGATCACATCCCCCACCCTGACCTCGCCGAGCGGCACATCGAGAATCGCTCCCGTGCCCCGCCGATGGGCAAGCGTGGGCATCCGCCGGGCGAGGGCCTCAAGGACGCTCCCCGCCCGGGCCACCGCCCTCGATTCGAGCGCCTCGCCACCGGAGAGCATCAGCACCACGAGCACTCCGGCCAGCCACTCCCCCAGGCAGACGCTCGTGATGATCGCCATTCCCGCAAGCAGATCGGCCCCGAAGGTCCCCGCGAGGAGTTTCCCAAAGAGCCCTGCCAGAAGCGGCGCGCCGCCCAGCAGGAGCATCAGCACGAGCGGCAGCTGGGCCGCCGTCGGCGGGCCTGGCCATCCCTCCGGCCATGCCGCAGCGAGCCACTCAAGCGGGGTGACGGCGAATCCCGCCAGACGCAGAAAACCATGGAGCAGGATCGCGGCGATCGCCCCGGCGGCGATCCAGTCATTCACCGGCCAGGGGCGCCCGGCCGCCGCTGACTTGCTCCCGCTGTGAGTCTCGCTGGCTGCCATGACGTCCCCCGTTTGGTGGCCTCCGAGAGACAGGCCGTCAACTGAAAACCCTGTTCAGAAAGCGGGCGGCTAGGAGTGCATCCGCACGAGCGGCTCCCCTTCGGCCACGATCGCCGCCTCGGCCGCCGAGAGCTCGCCGAGGCGATCGATGACCGCCTCTTCTGGGCCGAATTCCTTCGCCAGGCGGACATACGTCGAGTGGTGGCGGGCTTCCGATTCAAACAGCCCCCCCCAGAAATCGCGCAATTCGCCGTCGCCGACATGATCGCGGAGGAGGGCAAAGCGCTCGCAACTGCGCGCCTCGATCAATCCCGCCACGAGCAGCCTGTCGATCGCGCGCTCCGGCTCCCCCTTGCGCACGAGCGCATGGAGCCGGGATCCATAGGCCGAGGGGGAAAGCTTCCTGAATCGCACGCCGCGGCGATCGAGGAGATCGAGCACCATCCGGAAGTGCTCCAGCTCCTCCTCCACGATCTCCGTCATCGCCCGGGCAAGCGGCAGGCAGTCGACGTAGGAGAAGAGGAGGTTCATCGCCACCCCGGCGGCCTTCTTCTCGCAGTGGGCGTGGTCGATGAGGAGTTCTTCAAGGTGCCCCCCCACCCGCCCGAGCCAGGCCCGTGACGACGGCTCTTTGAGCGACAGCATCCCCATTCCTCCAGATCACCCCAGGGCCGGCAGCCGAACACTTGCCGCCCCCCCGGGCACCCTGCATCATAGCCCTCGGCAAGCTCCCTCCGCCCACTGAGAGCCCAGCACCGATGATCGCCTTCAGCCGCCAGCCCCCCTCCCCAGAGTCTGCCCCCGATCGCAATGTCCTTGGTGGGCCATTGCTCCCCTGTTCGCAGGCCCCGCTCACCGGCTTTCTCCGTGACGGTTGCTGCAGGTCGGTGGCGGGGGATTCGGGCTCCCATACCGTCTGCGCCGTCATGACGGCAGACTTTCTCAACTACACCGTGGCTGCCGGCAACGATCTGGTCACCCCCCATCCCGAATGGGGCTTTCCGGGGCTTGAGCCGGGCGATCGCTGGTGCCTCTGTGCGGCTCGCTGGCTCGAGGCTGCCCGTGCCGGACATGCCCCTCCGGTGATCCTCGAGGCGACCCACGAGCGAGCCCTCGACATCATCCCGGCTGAGTTGCTCCATCGTCACGCCGCGAGCTGATCGCAGCAGCTGAGGGTATTTCGCCCCCTTTGCCAGAGCAGCTCTCGACTCCCCGGTCGATCCCCCGTGCACGCCCGCTCCGCGCCGGCGACAGCGCATAAAAAAACCTGCGGCGGGCACCGGAGCGCCCGCCGCAGGATTTAAACAGAACGTCTGATTGTCAGGTCAGTGGTTCACGAGCCAGTCTGAAAGCTCTCCAAAACCAACGATCAGTTCTTCTTGGCAAGCATCGCGAGGCGACGCTTCTTCCACACCGACCAGCCGGCCATGGCGACGCCGACACCGGCGAAGACCATCGTCGACGGCTCGGGCACCACCACCAGGTTACCGGTGGTCGAACTATAGACCAACCACTGGTCCCCGTTAGCAGTCGTGACCGTGGCACTCTGCCAGCTGCCATCGCCATTGTCAGTCCAGGCAGCCGTACCGATAGCGGCATAGGGGCTGCTGGGGCTGATCGCCGACAGAGCAACATCCGAGAAGTTGCCCGAAAGCGTGCCAGCCGCACTCAACAAGTTCCAAGCCGTGAAATTGTTGTAGAGACCGGTGTTGTTGGAAAAGTCGATCTTGAAGTGCCCGTCTTGAGCCAGATTACCAGCGAGGCTGGCACCGTCACCAGCAGCCTGAAGCTGCGTAGCGACACCCTGAGACGTCACGCTCGCGATCGTGGTCAGATTAGCACCCAAGGTCACATTCCCGTCAGCGATAAACTTATCGCTTCCGCCACCGATCGTGAACGTGCCAGAGCCACCGAGGCTGGCATTACGGACGATCGTGGTACCACCGGTCGCGTTCAGACTGCCGCTACCGACAAGGCTGACGTTGGACGTGGTGGCATTGTCACCCGTGAGACGGAGGATACCGCCCGAAACATCGAACTGGGTCGGACCTTGGAAGATTGTGTCGCCCGTAAACGGATCCGTTGAGGTCGGGATCGCAGAGATCGTCACATCGCCCGAGGCCACCGCAAAGTTACCGACCTTGGGATCGCTGGCGTTGGTGTACTGGCTGATGACGACCTTGCCGGTTCCAGTACCACTGACCGTCATGCCCTTGCCGTTGGCACTGAGAGCAGAGATGGTCAGATTCTGATTGCCGTTAGCACTGATGGCGGAATCAGCCAACTGGCTGAGCGAACCGATCGTCACGGCCTGGGTGCCCGTGCCACTCATCGTGATACCGGTCGATCCCATGCGGATAGCAAACTGCTGCCCAAGGGTGACCGGACCGGGGTTGTTGTTGAAAGTCAAACCCGACACGTTCGGGGACCCAGCCAGCGGAATGCTCGCCGTGTTACCCGACGCGGAACCGAACGTCACGAGCACATTCGTGTTGGAACCGAAGCCAGGCGTATTGGCCTGGAACGGGGAGAAATTGGAGGCGAAGGTCGTAGCCGACCCCCACTTGTTGTTGTTGGTAATGGCAGTGCCGACCCACGTACCCGGGCCTGCGAAAGCCTGCGACCCGAGCGCCATTACGGCCCCGGCCATCGCTGAAGCGGCCAAAACCCGCTTCATGAAGGAGAAATTTGCATTCATGCAAAAACCTTTGGTTAGGAGAGCCAAGAACCGGTGCACCGATCCCTGGTGGATAGAAAACTTGAACCAGACTCGATCAACCGAGAACATCTGCCCTGACAGGCAATAACCTATGGTGGAAAGAGAAATGAGTCAACCACCGCCGGAAATTTTTTCAAAGACGTGTCTATCGGCAAAAACCGTGGGTTTTGTGAGCCATCTTCGCCCCCACAACCCCCCCACCCCCCAAAAAGAGCGGCCTGTGGCCGTCACTTCTGGCGCACAAACTGGAGCGGCTTGGCCTCCTTGGGGGCGCCGGCGACTAGGAAATCGAAGGCATCCGGCCCCTTCGAGGTGACGTTGGCCACCATCGTCCCCTGCGATTCGGTCTGGAGAGCAATCGAATCGGCACTGCTGTCGAGCCTTCCCTTGAGCTCCACCGCCGGCTTCCCCTCCGGTTCGGCCCTCCAAGTAAATGACGAATCCTCGCCAATCGTCAGGGTGACCGCGTTTTTCCCCTCCGTGGCCTTCCAGGTGCCGACCAGATCGGTCTCCGGGCCGGCCGGGGTCTCCTCCGCCTCCGATGGGGCGGCCGGAGCCGGCCTTGCGACCTGCTCCGGGGCTGCCTTGGGGGCTTCCGCGGGAGGCGTTTCGGCGGGCGGCGTGAGCGATTCGAGCAACCGGCTGGAGACGATGTCGCCCGGCTGCTTCGCCACCACCACCTTCAGCGCCTCGGCCGCCAGATCGGCGTGCCCCCCCACCAGGTAGTGGTAGGCGAGGACAAAGTGCCCGGCCGCACTGGTCGGATTGGACCGACAGAAATCCTCGAGCTTCCGCAGCTGGCCGGTGTAGGTATCGACCGACCCGTATAGCCCGCTCATCGTCGTCCAATCCATCCCCGGAGCAACGGCCAGGATGGCGTTGAGCGTCGCCGCGGCCTCCGGATAGCGCCCCAGGGCGAAAAGAGCAAGCGCCCGCACTTCATGGAGCACCGTGTCATTCGGGGATGACTTCACCGCCCGGTCGATGCTCGAGAGCGCCCCGGGATAATCCCCCTGCTTGAACTTCCCGATCGCCTCATCGAGTGCCTTGTTGGCCTCCGCCTGGGCCGGGGTGACCTCGGCTTGCGCCGCCGCAGTGCCTGCGCCCCCTTCCCCCCCTTGGGCCGCATTGGTGGCATCGCCCCCATCGCTCGTGATGTAGTTGTTCACCACGATCGGCTGGGAGTAATCGTAGGGCGACGCCGCAGCGACTGTCTCCGCGGAGTAGTAGGGATTGGCGTAGGTGGTGGCGTAGCCGAGCGAACTCGACCCGATTCCCCACGAATTGACCATCGACGACATCCCGAGCGTCGCCGCCCCGAAGGCCAGCGGCGAGGCCCAGCCATTCCCCCAGCAGCCGTTGTACCAGCTGTCGTAGTAGGGATTCACATAGCCGCTGTTCCAGGCGTTGGCGTAGCCGCCGTAGCCGTAGCCACCGTAGCCGCCATATCCCCCGTAGCCCCAGGAATTCCCGAGCCCCCAGCCGGCCAGGGCACCGACGCCCGCGCCCACGCCGAATGCTCCCCAGTTGCTCCAGCCATTGTTGTAGCCGCCACCGTAGTAGCCGCCGCCCCAACCACCACCGCCGTAGTTGTTGAAGTTGTTGTTGTTGACGTTGACGTTGTTGCCGATGTTGTTGTTGTTGCCGTTGTAGCCGGGGCGGTTGTTCCAGTTCGGTCGGTTGCCGTCCCAGTTGCCGGGGCGGTTGCCATTCCACTCCCCGGGTCGATTGCCATTCCATCCCCCTGGCCGATTGCCGCCAATCCCCGGTCGCCCCCCCTGATTCCAGCCCCCTTCGCCAGGCCGGCCGGGACGGTTGCCGCCGCCGATCTGACCAGGATCGGGCCGACCACCGCCGATCCCGCCAGGACGATTGCCACCACCGATGCCGGGGCGATTGCCGCCGCCACCCAAGCCCCCTTCACCAGGCCGGTTGCCGCCCCCGCCGATTCCTCCCGGCCCACCGATGCCACCGGGCCGATTCCCCCCGCCGCCAATCTGACCGGGGAGTGTCGTCACGCCGCCGGGGCCGAGCGGGCGATTGCCGTTATTGATGCCCCCTGGGCGGTTGCCACCGCCGCCGATCTGGCCGGGGAGCGTGGTCGCCCCACCCGGCCCGATGCCTCCGGGACGATTGGGGCCGATGCCGCCGCCCGGCTGCGGAAAGGAAGGCTTCGTCGAGATTCCCCCGAGACTCGGCCGGTTGCCCGGGCCGCCAAGCTGACCGGGGAGCGTCGTCGCCCCACCCGCCCCAGGACGATTGCCGCCACCGATTCCGCCAGGGCGATTCCCGCCGGCACCAGCGCCACCCAGCTGACCGGGGAGCGTCGTTGCCCCACCCGCCCCGGGGCGATTGCCGCCACCGATTCCGCCAGGGCGATTTCCGCCGCCACCAGCGCCACCCAGCTGACCGGGGAGCGTCGTCGCGTTCCCGGGGCCAACAGGACGGTTCCCCGCCAAGCCACCGGCGCCTTGCCCACCACCGCCAATCTGACCGGGGCGGAATGAGGGGGCGGGCTTGGTGGCAAAGCCACCACCGGGGCGGCTCGCCGACCCGCCGCCAAGCTGGCCGGGGAGCGTGGTCGCGCCACCGAGGCCACCGGGGCGCCCCCCGAGCTGACCCGGCAATCCGGCAGCCCCTGCACCGAGGCCATTGGGGCGACTGAGCCCACCGAGATTCCCCGGCTGCGGCGACGGCCGCGTCATCGGGCTTCCACCGACGCCCCCCATGCCGGGCCGGCTGATCCCGCCGCCGAGTTGGCCGATCTGCGGGGCCGGGCGGTTGGCGGCACTCGGAAACGAGGGCCTAGCCATATTGTTGCCCATGCCGGGGCGCTGGAAATTCGGCTGGGCGGCTGGGCGCTGCATCCCTTGCATTCCCTGCATGCCGCCCGGCGCAGGGCGGGTCATCGCCTGCCCCATGTTCGGCCGCTGCATATTCATCTGCGGCCGCTGCATCTGTGGCGCAGGGCGGCTCATCTGCTGCCCCATGTTCGGCCGCTGCATGTTCATCTGCGGCCGCTGCATCTGCGGCGCAGGGCGGCTCATCTGCTGCCCCATGTTGGGCCGCTGCATATTCATCTGCGGACTCGGCCGCGACATCTGCGGCCGGCCCGCAGGCGCCGCACCGCGGCCGCCGCCACCACCGACCCCCCCCATGGGTGGCCGAGCCTCGACCGCAAGCGGAATCGCCGCCACGAGAAGCACCGCACAGGCAGACGCAAGCATCGCTCGCATTCGAAAAGCACCTCAGAAGGGGGGATGAAATCCCAGGATGATCGGGGGGGCAGGGTCAGCGACGGAGCAGGACAGGAGGCGGCATCACTGTTCGTGATTCAGGTGTCGATGGTTCGCTCTCGCTGTCGCGATTGCTGCCACCACACGCTCGCAGTGGGCCGGCGACGCAGATCGCCACCGGCCTCACTGCGAGAAAACAACACCGTCGTTCAAGACCGGTTCTGGATCGGCTTGCCGGGCACTGCCGGCGGCGCCGGAGCGGCGGGCACCGCCGGCTTCACGGTGCCGGCAGGGGTGGTCGGGGTGGCCGGAACAGCCCCCTTCGGCACGGCCGCAGCCGCCGGAGTCGGCGCCGCCTTGGGGGCCTCGGTAGCCGGGGCCGCTGCGGGCTTGGGGTCGGATGCGGCAGGCTTGGCCCCTTCCGGCTGCGGCGGACGACGGGCGACGGTGAGCTCGAATTCGGGTTCGTCCATCCCTCCGATGATCCGATCGCTCGAGCGGACGACAAAGTGATCGGCGTCGGTCGGCGTCACCGTCACCGTGGCCGATCCGGTCGTGCCATCGGGCATCGTGGCATCCGACTTGATCACCCAGCCGGCTTCCGTCGGCACCCACTCACCAGTGCTGAAGCCACCGTCGGAGTCGAACGTCCAGCTCCGCAGCACCCCCTCGAGTGGATCCCAGCCAATCCGCTGGTGGCTGCGGGATTCGGGCATCCCACCGACGGCGAGCGTGTAGTCGCCAAGGAGGAAGTTCCCGTCGTCTTCCCAGCGGTAGCTGATCGTGGTCTTCCCCTCGGGGCTTTCGTCGATCCAGTCGCCGACGAGGAACGACACGGCAGAGAGCATTTCGGCCGGCGTCGGCGGCGGATCGTCGGCAAACTCGCTGTAGGAGGCGATCGGCCA
>CANGIH010000002.1 GCA_947453875.1 Planctomycetaceae bacterium
CCCGCAACTCGTTGAGCGTCGGCAGGGTGTCGTGGGAGAAGGTGGTCGCGCCATTCGCTGCGGTGCTCACCCACCCATCGACGAGCGTCGAACCGTCGAGCAGATCCATGCCGGGAATGAACGCGCCGGTCACTGGATCGATCACCCAGCGGCGGAGGAGCTTGGTGACGTCATCGTCCGAGCCGTAGGTCTGGCTTTGGTCGATGTAGGGGGAGGTGTGGTTGATGTATTCGGGATTGGCGAGTCCCGGGATGTCGTCGGGCGTGTTCCACAGGGTGTCCGGCCCCGGGCTGAGGATGTCGTCGGCGGTCCGGTACATGCCATCGGGGCCTGCCGCCTCCGGGTTCGAGACCGTCGCCCGGGGAATCGAGAGCCGCGTGACGCCGCGGGCCGGATCGTAGAGCGGATCGGAGGGGTCGAGGGGGATGAAGACCCTGCTGCCGACACCATTGGTCGTATTGCCCCCCTTGCCGATGAAGTCGAGGCCATGATCGAGGAACTGACCAAAGAGCACGCTCCAGCCGGTGAGCGACGGATCGCCCGAGAGCGTGTTGAGGTTGCGGATAAAGTCATCCCGAAAATAGAGCCCGAGCCCCTCCGCCACGGCGTTCCCTTCGGCATCAAATCCGCCGACGCGCGGCAAGCCCGTTTCGAGATCGGTGATCTGATAGACGATGTGGTCGGTCTCGGTGCCCGGTGCTGCGGCCTCGACGCGGTCCAGGGCGGCGTACGAGTCGACCAACTGGGAAATCCGGCGTGGCTGGGCGTCGCTCACACTGACAAACACGTTAGCGTACTTCGCCGACACATCGGTGCCGCCGGTGGCATAGTGGCTGTAGTCGGCATTGCTCAACCGGGCGAATGCGGTGAAGGCGGCGCCCCAGGCCGCGCTCTCGGGGCCGGCGAGGTTGTTGAACAGGCCCTGGACGTTGCGGAGGCCGAACGGCTCGGCGATCCCCGCGGCTGAGTTCCCCGCCGCACCCGCTGGCGCGACGACCTGCGGCAGGAACTTCGCCCACGACGTGTTCATGAGATCAAAGGTGCCGAGCTTGCCGAGCTCGACCGTGCCGATGGCCACATCGGGGTCGAGGTAGCCGTAGATCGGCGTACCGTCCGTCTCGTAGCGGACCACACGGACGATCGGAACATTGGCCTGGTCGTTGATGAAGAGGATGTCGTTGGCGGTGATCACGAAGTTCTTGAGCGTTGGCGCATTGACGACGATGCTGATCGAAAGCACGGTTGAGACCGAGGCACCGCTGTCATCGATGACGTCGTATGCCAACGTCGCCCCACCGACGAAGCCGGCCGCCGGTGTGATCGTGTAGGTGCCGTCGTGGTTGTCGATCACGGCGTGGCTGATGGTGCCGCCGTTCGACGTGCACGCGCCGATGGCGAGCGTCAGCGGGCCGTTCTCGGGATCGGCATAGCCGGCCAGCAGGTCGGCTGCTGACACCGTGGAGGCCGTGTCGCGGTAAAGAGGGGGAAGGCCGATCGTCGCGCCCATGTGGATCGGGGCATCGTTCGCGCCGTCGATGTCGAACACGACCTTACTCGCCGTCACCGCCCCCTGGTCATCGATCACGCCGATCGCGAACGTGTCGCTCGCCTGCTCGCCGGCTCGGAGAGCCTGGGTGGCCGGCCGTGCATTGTCGAGGATGTAAAGGACGGTGTTCGTCGCCGTGTCGAGCGTCGCGGTGCCGTAGATGCCGGCCCTCGCATACGTCGCCGCGTTGTCGCTGGTCGACCACCCGGCACCAACCAACATGTTCCTGTCGTAGGTGACAACGCCGTCGACGTCTGCCTTGACCAGCGTCACCGTCGAAGTCGTCACTCCGGCAATGCCGTTCCCCGCTTCCGCCAGACCGTTGGTTGGCTTCCCGGCGATGAGCGTCGGGACGTCGTTGACAGCGATGATCCGCACCGCCTCGCTGACCGTCAGCGGCGACAGCGGAGCGCCGCTTGAAGAGACGTTGCTGGCTATGCTCCAGATGAACTGCCGAGGCGAGACGGATGGGTTTTCGGAGGTGGAATCAAATTGGATCCGCTGCATCAGATTCTGGAAGATCGCGGCGGAGTTCGCCGCGCTGAACGAACCGGCAAACGTGTAGACGCCCTTCGCCGTGACGGCATAGGTAAACCTGTCGGTTCCGGTCCCATTCGCGACGTAGAACGTGGTGGGACCGATGTCGGAAAGCGGGACGGTAATCCCCTCGGCCAATGGCGACCGTGCGCTGCCGGAGTTGTTCGCGGAGGCACCGACCACCCGGATCCGATCGGACGTGGTCGCCGACGGAATCGTCAGCGTCATCTGCGTGGTGGTGTCGACCGTGGCTCTGCTGGTGTTGCGCACGATCGTGATCGCCGGTTCGAGGGACACAGGCGCCCCGTTCTCGGTGTACACGACCGCCGTGGCCGCATTCCCCACGGTGTTGAACTCGACTGCGACGCTGGCCCCATCGACGACAAGCGCGCCATGGTCATCCTCGGCCAGCGTCCGGGCCGTCTCGGCAGCTGTCGGCGATGCGCCGCGCACCAGCGCCGAGAACCGCTCCCCCTCATCCCCGGCCGTATCGACCGTGCCGTTGAGAAGCACGTCGAGGTGGTGGCCGATCTCCTCGAACACGACCGAGCGCAGCGTGTCGATCGGTCCGGCGAGCAGGTCCGCCCTGAGATAGATCGTCGGCCCGCCGGCATCTGGATCACCGTACGCCCCCCGATGATTCCCCATCACGTCAGCGCCGAGGACGCGGAAACTGACGCCGAGCGCGGCCAAGCCGGCCGGCAGGCGGGCCTCGACAGCGGCCAGACGCTCGTCGAAGCCCGCGCGACCGCTGTCTGGCGATGCGAATACGTCATGGAGGATGGCGTCGACACCGGGCGCCGCGGCGATCTGCCGCGCCGGATCGCAACCGAGGGCGCTCGAGATCACATCGACCGACCACGCCCCTGACGGCTCGATCGGTGTGTGCGACAACGCCAGTCTCGCTTCGAGTTGCTGCACGGCGAGACTGCGCCCCGCGGAGGCCCGCTGGCGCCGGATGCGTCGGGGGCTCGGGGTGAGGGAAGGGGCAGACCACCTCCGCGTCGGCCAGAGCATCCGGAACGCACAGAGCCGACGGACGCTTCGCACGATGACGTTCATGGGGACCCTTTGTCAGTTCATGGTGGTCCTTTCCGTAGGAGGGATTGCGTGATTGCCCTGAACCCTAAACCGCCCTGCCATGCCATGACGGGCTCAGACTGCAGGACGCACGTTTTCAGCGGCGATATGCATCTGGACAGTTCCCCGCAATGGCCGCCGCGGTGGCATCACGGGGCTGGCCGAATGCTGCCGCGGCCTCTACCTTGATGGCCGATCGATCAGCGGTGGGCCCCGAAACCGAGAATGATTCAGGAACCAATTCATCATGAAGATCCGCGACATCCGCTGTGCCGGTCTCCGCGGGGCGACACCCGAGGGGGGCTGGAGTGCGGAGCTCAAGCCGGAGGACTGCGTCCACACGCTCGTTGTCGTCCACACCGACAGCGGCCTGACCGGTCTGGGGAGCGTGTTCAACAATGACGGCTTGGTGCGGGCGGCGATCGCGCTGCTCGAGCCGTTATGGCGTGGTGAGAATGCCCTCGAGCCTCAGCGAGTGACTGAGAAACTCCACCAGAACACCTTCTGGACAGGCCGAGGTGGTTCGCTCACCCATGCCATCAGCGGCATCGACATCGCCCTCTGGGATCTCTTTGGCCAGGCGACCGGGCAGCCGGTGGGGAGGCTGCTGGGGGGGCGCTACCGGGAGCGAGTCGCCCCCTACGCATCGCTGCTGATGGAGGAGCCGGCGAAGATGCGTGATCGACTCCTCGCCGTGAAGGCCGAGGGCTTCCGGGCCTTCAAGATCGGCTGGGGGCCGTTCGGCCGAGTCAGCCGGAAGATGGACGAGAGCATCATCCGTGCGGCCCGTGAGGCGGTCGGCCCCGACTGCAAGCTCATGGTCGATGCCGGTGGCAGCGATGCCCACTGGTCCAATGGCTACAAGTGGGCCATCAACGCCGCGCGGATGCTCGCCGATTTCAACGTCGACTGGTTCGAAGAGGCGCTTCGGCCCGACGCCCTCGACGACTTCGTGCTCTTGCGTGAACATTCGCCGGTGCCGATCGCGGGTGGCGAGGTGCTCACGCGGAGACAATCGTTCGCGCCCTTCCTCGCCGCGCGGGCCTTCGACATCGTCCAGCCAGATGTCACCAAGGTCGGCGGAATCAGCGAGGAGGCGCAGATCGCCCGCATGGCCTGGGAGCATGGCGTGAAATTCATCCCCCACGGCTGGAACACCGCCGTGGGGCTCGCCGCCGATCTCCATCTCGCCAGCGCCTTCCCCGACACCGATCTGGTCGAATACCTCACCGGCTCTCCCTTCATCGACGAGATCACCCAGGGGGGGTGGCGACTCGATGCCGACGGCATGCTCGCGATCCCCTCGAGCCCCGGCCTCGGTCTCACCCTCGACCGGGACGCGGTGAAGAAATACACGCGCGGCGAGGAGTTGTTCTGACGCCCCGGACCCGATCCCCGCATTCCCCCCCTCCCTCCCTGCCGAGGGGCGGACCGGGCTGATTTGCACGGTAAACGCTCGTCGACAATAATGGACATCCGTATCCTCTTTGCGTCATGAACGGCTGCTGCAGCCGTTGACTGACAAACGGATGGGGAGCGTCCACAATGAACCGTCCATTCCTTTCCTTCCGGTGTGTCGATGCTGTCACAGACCGTGGAATATGCCCTCCGGGCGGCGACCTATCTGGCGATCTCGCCGGAGGAACCGCGGACCGTCGACCAGATCGCCGAGGCCACGCGGGTGCCGGTGGCGTATCTGGCCAAGGTGATGCAAAGCCTCGTCCGCGGCGGAATCGTCACCAGTCGCCGCGGCGTGGGAGGGGGCTTCACCCTCGTCCGCTCGCCACGCGAGGTGCGGATCCTCGAAATCGTCCAGGCGGTCGACCCGATCCAGCGGATCACCACCTGCCCGCTTGGACTCGCCAGCCACGGCACCCGGCTCTGCCCGCTCCATCGCCGTCTCGACAACGCGCTGGAGTCGGTGGAGAAGGCCTTTGCCGGGACGACGCTCGCGGAGGTGCTCGCCGAACCTTCCAAGAGCGTGCCGCTGTGCGATTTCCCCGCAGGCCGCAAGCCCTCTGGCAAATGACGCTGGCGATGGTTGCGAGCGTGGCGCTTGCCGCGCCAAGTCGGGCCGAGGACGATTTCGAACTCCCCCCCATCCGCTACTCCGCCTCGACTCCCGACAATCGCATCTCCCGACTCCAGTCCCGGCTCGATGCCGGCGAGGCGACCCTCGCCTGGGACGACTCCGTCGGTTGGCTCTCTGGCATGCTCGAAGCCCTTGATGTGCCCGTGTCGAGCCAGACGCTCGTGTTCTCCAAGACAAGCCTCCAACAGACGAGGATCAGCCCGCGGAATCCCCGCGCGCTCTACTTCAACGACGACGTCTACGTCGGCTATGTGCGCTCTGGCGAGGTGGTTGAGGTGTCGGTGGCCGATCCCGCCCTCGGCACCGTCTTCTATGCGATGGAGCAGGTGCCGGGGGAGCGGCCCCGGTTCGTGCGCCGTACCGAGGACTGCCTCCTCTGCCACGGAGGTTCGCAGACCCGAGGGGTTCCCGGGCACATCATCCGCTCGGTCTACCCGTCGCCAAGCGGCCAGCCGATCTTCTCCGCCGGTTCCCATCGGGTCGATCACACGACGCCGCTTGCCGACCGGTGGGGAGGCTGGTACGTGACCGGCCGCCACGGCTCGCAGCGCCACCTTGGCAACCTCACCTACACCGCGCGGCCCCCTTCGGCCGAGGAGGCTGATCCGTCGGGCCAGAATGTCACCAACCTCGCCAATCGCTTCGGCCCGAGCGGGTATCTCACCCCCCACAGCGATCTGGTCGCGCTCTCGGTGCTCGCCCATCAGGTTGCCGCCCACAACGCGCTGACGCGGGCGTCGTTCGACGTCCGCGCCGCGCTCCATCGGGAAGCCGCCCTCAATCGCGATTTCGATCAACCGGCCGATTACCGCTGGCCGAGCACGAACACCGTCCTCGATGCGGCCGCCACGGCCCTCGTGGAGTGCTTTCTGTTCTGCAACGAGGCGCCGCTTGCCGGCCCGATCGAGGGGACGAGTCCGTTCGCCACCGACTTCGCCACCCGTGGGCCCGCCGATCATCTCGGCCGATCGCTGCGGCAATTCGACCTCGAGTGTCGACTGTTCCGCCATCCCTGCAGCTTTCTCATCTACTCCGCGAGCTTCGACGCCCTCCCCGACGAACTCCGGGCACGATTCTGGGCGGGGATGGATCGAGTGCTGACGAAGGCCGATCCGGGGGCCCGTTTCCGCCATCTCTCGGCCGACGACCGCAAGGCGATCCGCACGATCCTCGCCGACACGAAGACCGGAGCCCCCGGGCACTGGCAGGGGGACTCGCCAAACTGACATCGCCCCCCCGGCGAGGTGACCAGGGGCGGTTCGGGCAATGGGATCGTCCACGGTGCGAAAAAGCCCCTGGATGGCTTTTTCCGCAGGGAGCCCACACGTTACGCTGGCCCGGGAGGGCTCATTCCCCCGCTGGATCGGCTCCGGGGGAATGGATGTCGGCCCATTGGGTTCCCGCTTTCTTCCGCCACGCCACCATGGCTCCCTCTTCACACCGCCTGCCGCTGCTTGCGCTCCTGGCGCTTGGGTGCCTGACATCGACGGGTTGTGGGGGGCGAGGCGGCGGCAGCGCTGACAGCGCCACGAAGTCGCCGTGGTTTGTCGAGAAGGGGGCGGAATCGGGGATCGAGTTCGTCAACGACCCCGGCCCCGCGGGCTCCTACTTCATGCCCCAGAGCATGGGCAACGGAGCGGCACTCGTCGACTTCGATCAGGATGGTCGCCTCGACCTCTACCTCCTCAACGGCGCCGGACCGGCATCGGCCTCAGTCAACCGGCTCTATCACCAGGAACCGGACGGACGCTTCCGCGACGTCTCGGCCGGATCGGGGGTCGATATCGCCGGCTTCGGCTCGGGGGTGGCCGTCGGCGACGTCACCAACGACGGCCTGCCCGATCTGTTCGTCAGCGAATACGGCGGGATGCGTCTGTTCGTCAACGACGGCGGAGGCCGTTTTCACGACGCCACCGCTTCGAGTGGTCTCGGCGGACGGGGGTGGGGGAGCTCGTCGAGCTTCTTCGACTACGACCGTGACGGCTGGCTCGATCTGGTCGTCGTCAATTACGTCTCCTTGAATCCCGCCTCCACCTGCTACGCGCAGGACGGCACGCGCGACTTCTGCGCGCCGGCTGAATTCCCCTCCATCGCCGCGTCGCTCTACCGCAACAGCGGCGCCGGCGGCGAGCCACACTTCGAGGATGTCTCGCTCAGCAGCGGACTGGCCGCGGTGCCCGGTGCCGGTCTGGGGGTGCTCTGCGCCGACTTCGACGGCGACGGCTGGGATGACATTTTCGTCGCCAACGACCAACAGCCCAATCGACTGTGGATCAACCGTCACGACGGCACGTTTGCCGACGAGGCGGTGGTCCGCGGCGTGGCGTTGAACGTGATCGGAGCCACCGCGGCCAACATGGGAGTGGCATGGGGGGACGTCGACGGCGACGGACTCCCCGACCTGTTCGTGACCCACCTCGAGATGGAGACGCACACGCTCTGGAAGCAGGGGCCGCGGGGATCGTTCCTCGACCAGAGCGCCGCGGCGGGGCTGGTCGGGGCCGAGCGTTCGACCGGTTTCGGGACGGTGCTGGCCGACTTCGATCTCGACGGCGATCTCGACCTCGCCTGGGTCAATGGTCGTGTCTTCGCCGGCCCGCCGGCTACCGCAGGATCGGTGCCCCCATTCTGGCTTCGCTACGCCCAGCCCAACGCCCTGATGGAGAATGACGGCAGCGGGAGGTTCGCGGCGATCTCCGTGGCCAACCCCGCCTTCTGCGGCACGGCCAACGTCGCCCGGCCGTTGTGCTCGGGCGACATCGACAACGACGGCGATGTCGATCTCGTCGCCGCCACCACCGGCGGGAGGATCCTCCTCCTCGACAATGTCGCCCCTCGCCGCGGCCACTGGATCACGGTTCGCGCCGTCGATCCGGCGTTGAAACGCGATGCCATCGGCGCCGTCGTGACCCTCTCCGCCGGAGGTCGCACCTGGCAGCGGCAGGTGCAGCCCAGTTCGAGTTACCTCACCAGCCACGATCCGCGCGTCCACTTCGGCCTGGGGAATGCCGACGGCGTCGATTTTCTCGATGTCGCCTGGCCTGACGGCGTCGCCGAACGCTTCCCCGGTGGAGCCGTCGACCGGGTGGTCGAACTGCGACGTGGGGAGGGGCTCGCACCATGACAGGAGGCGCGCCATGAGCCGACAGCGGCACCGCTCCCGTCCGAAGACGGCTTCACCCCCCGCCCCCGGCTTGGAGAGGGAATCTTCGCCGTGCTCCGCCGGCGGCGGACCGGCGGCCACCATCCAGGCGTGGCCCTGGTGGGTGCAACTGGCCGGGTGCGGAATGCTCGTCGCCGTCGGAGTCATGGCCTGGCACTGGGGCACCGATCCGGGCATCCCCAGCCCCGATCTAAAGGCCGCCGATCCGCTCGTGGTGCTGGCGATCGACGATGCCCAGGTGCGGGTGCGGCAGGCCCCCCGCTCGGCCGAGGCCTGGGGGGATCTCGGCCTGGTCCTCTACGCACAGTCCTATGGCGAGGAAGCGGTGGAGTGCTTCCGCCGGGCGACCGCCCTCGATGACCGCAGCTGGCGCTGGCCTTTCTTCGCCGCGGCGGCCAGGTCGCATACCGCCCCCAGGCAGGCCGCCGAGCTGATGGAGGAGGCGATCCGCCGCGATTCCACCGCGGTCTGGCCGCGGTTGCTGCGGGCGGAGTGGCTCGTCTCGCTGGGACGGGCCGACGAGGCCCGTGCCGACTACGACGCGCTCCTTGCGACCTCTCCAGACCACGCCCGCGCCCGCATGGGGCTGGCCCGGCTCCTCCTTGCCGAGGGGCGGGCCGACGAGGCGGTCGCGGCGATCGGCAAGGCGATCGACCACCCATCCACCCGTCGGGCGGCCCACCAGCTCGCCGCGCAGATCGCCACGCGCCAAGGCGACCGGGCCGAAGCCGGCCGGTGTGTCGAACAGGCCGACGCCCTGCCGGCCGACGCCCCCTGGCCGGAAGATCCGCTGGCGGCCGAACTGCCCCTGCGGCGGGTGGGGAAGCGGAGCCGCATCAAGCTCGTGTCGCAGATGGAACAGGCCGGTGCGCTCGACGAGGCCGATGCCCTCACCCGCCGGGTGGAGCGGGAGCATCCGGAGATCTATCTGTTCGTCGAGGGCCGAATGCAGCTGGCCAAAGGAGACTTCGTCGCCGCCGAGAAGGCCTTCCGACGCGCGGTGGAATTCGATCCTCGCGCGGTGGAGGTACACTTCCAACTCGGTCGATCGATCGCTCTCCAAGGGCGGCTTGCCGAGGCTGCCGAGGCCTACCGGAGATTGCTCTCGATCGAGCCGGCATACGGCCCCGGCTGGCTCGAATTGGGCCTTTGCCTGCTCGACTCCGATCGGGCAGCCGCCGTGGCTGCGCTCGAGTCGGCCGTGGCCTACATGCCTGGCTCGGACGAGGCCCGACAGACGCTCGCCCGCGCCCGGGCGGGCATGGGCCGACCGGCTGAAGACCCGCCCGACGAACGGGAACCCCCGAAACAGTGACCCCCGCCACACGCCCGACCACGCAGCGATCCCCCATCAGGTTCCAACCGGGCTGGCTCACAGCCTGGGTGGGGCTGCTTGTGATCCTGTTCCTCGTGCCGACGCTCCTCCTTGCGTGGGCGCAGCGGGAATCGCGGCGATTGGAAAAGCAGTCATGGGAGGCGACGCTCGATCCATCGACGCCAGATCCGGGGTTTGATCAAGCGGCGAATGTGTCCACCGACAACGCGCGACTGGTGAAGATCGGCTTCTACCTGGAGACGATGGAAGGGCTTTCCCTCCACGACAGTCGCTGGAAGGGGGTGCTCGATGTCTGGTGCCGATGGCAGGATGACCCTGATGCGCCGGGAGGCGCCGATTTCGATCCCTTCGCGCACCTCATCGCCGTGAACGGGACGATCACCGACCGCAAGATTCTCCACGAGCTCCACGAGTCGGGGGAGCATTTCGTCCTCCAGCGGATCACGGTCGAGTACACCAAGACCTTCCGCATCGTGAACTTCCCCCTCGACCGGCACCTCCTCATGGCGTCGTTCGAGAATTCCGACCACCCCCGCGAAGATCTCCTCTTCGTGGCCGACCAGGCGGCAAGCGCCGTGAGCCGGCGCGTGGCGATGACCGGCTACCAGATCGTCCGCTTCAACGCCGTGGAGAATCCCCACAGCTACCAGACCAGCCGCGGCCTCCCCGGTGTCGCCCCCACCGAACGGGGCACATTCTCACAGCCACGGTTCGCGATCATCATCAATCGAGCCGGCTGGGGTCTGTTCTTCAAGATGTTCCAGGCCCTGTTCGTGGCGGTGTCGGTCGCCCTGCTGGCCTGTTTCATCAAGCCGATCCATGTCGACCCCCGTTTCGGCCTCGGGGTGGGGGCCCTCTTCGCCGCGGTGGCCAATTCCTACCTCGCCGGTTCCTACGTCCCCGACACGAGCGAATTCTCCCTGGCCGATGTGGTCAACCTGCTCGGGATCGGCACGATCCTCCTGACGCTGACGCAGTCGACGATCTCGCTTTGGGTCTACGAATCGCTGGGAAACCGCCCCCTGTCACGACGCCTCGACCGGGTCTCTTTCTGGACGATCCTCAGCGGATTCGTCGGCTCGATGGCCCTCATCCTGGCCGGGGCCGTCAGCCACGCCTGAAGGCACAACACGCCCCCTCCCGTCGGGCAGACAGCGGGAGGCGGCGCCCTCAGCGAACCTGCGGGGCGCGCGGCGGCGGCCGCCGCTCGAGCGGAATGAGGACGGTGGCGTCGATGTCGTCCTCGAAGGGATCGAAATCACCGTCGAACGGTCCGAAAACCCGTGGGCCCTGATTGCTCGGATGCATGATCTGCGGCGGGGGTGAGAGGGTCGGTGCCATTCCATCGAACCCAGGGGACGGCCCGGAATCAAATCTCGATTGGCGCGGCCGCAGGACCCTGTTTTTCCCCCTCCCCCCGAGCACCTCACCTGCGGCACATACCCCTCTTTCGAGGGGGTTTCGGTGCCGGCATGCAAAGGCCCCGATCGGGCTGCGGCGGTGTCGAAGGGGGCAGGATCGCGCTGGGCGACGATCCCCTATACTCGTTTCCGCCCGGCACCGGCCCCGCCCGGCACGGCGTCGGTGCGGGGATGGTTGCCCTTCCTTCACAAGCCCCCAATCACCGCTCCATGGCCAACACCACTGCCACCCCGACTGCCCAGGATCCCTGGTTCCAGGACCGCTTCGCCGCCCGCATCGGCGGTGCCCAGTACGGCAAGGGCAACGAGATCTACAAGTTCGAACTCATCAAGCGAGCCAAGCGGAAGGCCCTCGCCGAACATCCGGAGCGGCGGATGCTCGACTTCGGGATCGGCGAGAACGACGAGATGGCCCCCGAGGTCGTCCGCGCCGTGATGCGGAAGGAGATCGACCGCCCCGAGAACCGGGGCTACGCCGACAACGGCATCGCCCAATTCAAGGAGGCTGCCGCCGCCTTCATGCAGCGGGAGTTCGGCGTCGCCCTCGACCCGGTCACCGAGGTCAATCACTGCATCGGCTCGAAAACGGCCCTGTCAATGATTCCCGCGGCCTTCATCGACCCCGGCGACGTCACCCTCATGACCGTCCCCGGCTATCCCGTCGCCGGCACCGCCACCCGCTGGTACGGCGGCACCGTCCACCGCCTGCCGCTGGTCGCCGAGAACGACTTCTACCCGGACCTCGACGGGATCCCAGCCGACGTTCTCGCCCGCACGAAGCTCCTCGTCCTCTGCTACCCCAACAGCCCGACGGGGAAATCGGCGACCCGCGATTTCTATGCCCGCGTCATCGAGTGGGCCCACAAGCATCGGGTGATCGTCGTCCAGGACGCGGCCCACATCATGCTGTCCTACGACGAAGAGCCGCTGTCGTTTCTGTCGGTCGACGGCGCGAAGGAAGTGGGCGTCGAGGTCCACTCGATGTCGAAGGGCTTCCACATGATCGGCTGGCGGCTCGGCTGGGTGTGCGGCCACGAGCGGATCGTCCGCGCCTTCGCCGACGTGAAGGACAACTGCGATTCCGGACAGTTCATGGCGATCCAGAAGGCGGCTGCCGCGGCGCTTGCCGACCCGTCGATCCCGCGGAAGGTCCGTGAGAAATACCATCGTCGTCTGGAGAAGCTCGTCAGCGTCCTCCGCACGGTGGGCTTCGATTGCGAGGTGCCGGGCGGCACCTACTTCCTCTACACCAAGTCGCCGAAGGGGGCGGGCGACCGGACGTTCACCAACGCCCAGGAAGCCAGCCAGTTCCTCATCCACGAACTGTCGATGTCGACCGTGCCGTGGGACGATTGCGGCGCCTACCTGCGCTTCAGCGTCACCTATGAAGCAGCCGACGAGGAGACCGAGGACGACCTCATGGCCGAGACGCACGCCCGCCTCACCCGGGCCCGCTTGAAGTTCTAGTTGTCGCGCCTGCAAGGCCATCCATGGCCCTTGCAGGCTTGGGTCAGCCCGGGACACGCCGAGGGTTTCCCGGGGCTGACGGGCATCGCATCCAGCGATGCAACAGTTCGCGCCTGCACTTTTCTGCCCACGGAGCTCCCCATGTCTGCCGCCTCGATCCGCGTTCTCGTTGCCGTCATCGTCGCGCCGCTCCTCCTCACCGGCTGCGGCACGAAGGCCGCGAAGAAGGGGGGCGGAATGACCGTCCAGCAGCGGCTGGAGAAGGCCGAGAAGGAGAGCACGCCCGACAAGCAGGCGGCCGGTTACCTGCGGGCCGCGCGGGCCCAACTCGCTTCGGGAGACAAGTCGGGTGCCCGCGACTCGGCCCGGACCGCGTTCGACAAACTCAAATCCGGCGGCGACGGCAACGCCTTCGCGCCGCGTCTGATCGACGTGGGGGAATTCCTGGCGGAGATCGGCGATAAGAAGGCGGCGAAGGATGCCATCCTGCTGGGTGTCGAGTTGTCGGAGGGGGTGGCGGACACCGTGCGCCGCACGAGGATCCTCGCCGACGCCGGAGCGATCGCCGGCAACAAGGCAGATGGCATCGGCGATACAGCGCTGGCCAAAGACCTCCTCACGCAAGCCACCACCATGGCCGACTCCGTCGAGGAACGGTTCCGTGCCGAGGCCCTCGCGGCGGTGGCCCTTGGGTGCACACGGGCCGGACAGGCCGAGACCGCCACCGAAATGGTCGGCAGGCTCGAGGAGAGCGCGAAGGCGCTCGAGGAACCCCGCGCCAAGGCCGAAGCCCTCGCCGCTGCTGCCAGCGTCCGCGCCGAGACAGGGAAGAAGGACGAAGCAAAAGTGCTGTTGGCCGACGCCGCCACCGCGGCAAAATCGATCGAGCGCGCGGAGGGGCGGGCCTACGCCCTTCTGGCGGTCGCCAATGCAACGGCCGCGTGTGGCGACAAGAAGCAGGCCCTCGAACTCCTCCAGGATGCCGACAAGGCGGCCAACAAGGTTGCTGATCCGGCGCAGCAAAAGACGGTGATGGACAAGGTGCGGACGGCGATCGCCACATTCGAGAAATGAAATGGTCGCCGCGGGTGATCCCGGCCGGGGCAGGGCTGTCACTCAGCTTTTCCGCGGCTTGTCGGGCTTTGCTTTCGCGGCCGTGACGATCTTCAGGGCAGCCAGCGCTCGCACCCGCGCCTCGGCATGGTCGACCAGCGGCTCTGGATAATTGTCACCAAGGGTGACCCCGGCCGCGGCGAGGATCGCGGGGGTCATCTCAGCGGGCGCGTGGATGTCGGCAGACGGGAGTCGGCCGAGTTCCGGAACGAATCGCCGCACGTACGCCCCATCCGGGTCGAAGCGCTCACCCTGGCTCTGAGGGTTGAAGATGCGGAAATAGGGGGCGGCGTCGGCCCCGCATCCGCCGGCCCACTGCCATCCGAGGGTGTTGGCGGCGAGGTTCGCATCGACGAGCGTGTCCCAAAACCACCGCGCCCCTGTCAGCCAGCTGATTCGCAGATCCTTGACGAGGAAGCTCGCCACGACCATCCGCACTCGGTTATGCATCCATCCTGTCTGCCACAACTGCCGCATCCCGGCGTCGACGATGGGGAACCCGGTCCGCCCCCGCTGCCAGGCGCGGAGGCCCACCGGATCCTCCACCCAGGGAAAACGCTCGTAGTCGCTCCGCAACGGCGCTTCCGCCGTGCGGGGGAAGTGATAGAGGAGATGGGTGGCGAACTCACGCCAGCCGAGTTCGCGGAGATAGCTCTCGGCGCCGCCACGCTCGATCCGCGCCGCCGGTCGGCCGCCGACGGCGGCACGGACCGCATGCCACACGCGCCGCGGCGAGATCTCGCCGAAGTGGAGGTGGGGGCTCAAGGCGCTCGTGCCGTCGTGGTCGGGGCGGTCGCGATCGGTGTCGTAGCGATCGAGGTGCTCGAGGAAGCGGTCGAGGCGGTTCGCGGCCGCCGCCTCGCCGGGAGTCCACGCCGCCCGCATCCCCGCCGCCCAGTCGATCGTGGGGAGGAGCCGAAGGGCGGCGATCGCGACGCTCTTCGCGGCCTTTCCCACCGGCTTCGCCGCCACGATCCTCCCGGGCGCCGGGCTCGGCTCGGCCGGTTCGTCGCGGGCCAGGAGCGCCCGCCAGAACGGCGTGAACACCTGGTAGGGCTTTCCTTCCTTCGTCGCCACATGCACCGGCTCGAAAAGCTGACCGCCGTTGAAGCTCTCGGCCACGAGGCCATCGCGCCTGAGCGCTTCCTTGATCGCGGTATCGCGGCTGATCACGGCCGGCTCATAGCGGCGGTTCCAGGCGATGTGCGTGGCGCCATATTCGCGGGCCACGCTCGCGAGTGTCTCGAGCGACGGCCCAGCCCGGATCACGAGCGGCGCTCCTTTCTCCTCAAGGAGGGCGGCAAGCCGCTCGAGCGACCCATGGAGCCACCACCGGCTCGCGGCCCCAGGCTCCCACGGCGCCTCCTCTTCGGGGGCGTGGACATAGAGCGGCACCACCCCGCCTCTGGCGACCGCAGCCAGCAGTGCCGGGTTGTCATCGAGGCGAAGGTCGTTGCGGAACCAGACAATCGTGACGTGCGGCATGGTGGCTGGGCCTTTTATCAGGCGATGAGATCCGTGACGACATGGCCGTGGACATCCGTCAGGCGGAAGTCGCGCCCCTGCGAGCGGATTGTGAGCCGCGTGTGGTCGATCCCCATCTGGTGGAGGAGCGTGGCGTGGAGATCGTGGACCGTGACGGGATTCTCGACAACGCCGTAGCCGAGGTCGTCGGTCGCCCCGTGGCTGAACCCCCCCTTGATGCCGCCGCCGGCGAGCCACATCGAGAACGCCTTCATGTGATGGTCGCGGCCATTCCCCTGCGCCATCGGCGTCCGCCCGAATTCGGTCCCGAAGACGACGAGCGTCTCGTCGAGCATCCCGCGTCGCGCCAGATCCTCGACGAGCGCCGCGGCCCCCCGATCGACCTCGGCAGCGGTCCCCTTCACATGTTCCTGCACGGCACCGTGATGGTCCCAGTCGCGGTGGTAAAGCTGGATGAAACGGACGCCACGCTCGGCCAGCCTGCGGGCGAGGAGGCAGTTGGAGGCGAACGATCCGTCGCCCCCCTTCGTACCGTAGAGTTCGAGCGTCTCGGCCGTCTCGTCGGAGAGATCGAGGAGCCCCGGCACGCTCGACTGCATCCGGAAGGCGAGCTCGTACTGCGAGAGCCTGGCGGCGATCTCCGGGTCATCGACCGCCTCGTTGCGGAGACCGTCGAGCTGCGTCACCGCGTCGACCACCGCCCGCTGGCCGGCGAGAGCCACCGGCGGCTTCACGTATAGCACCGCGTCTCCCTTGGAGCGGAACTCGACCCCCTGAAACCGGCTGGGAAGGAGCCCGGAATGCCATTGCCTGGCGGCGATCGGCTGCCGCTGACCGTAGTTGCCGGTGCTCACCATGACGACAAAGCCGGGGAGATCCTCCGCCTCGCAGCCGAGCCCGTACCACAGCCAGCTCCCCGCCGCCGGTCGCCCCGGCACCATGGCGCCGGTGTTCATGAAGGTGTGGGCGGGATCGTGGTTGATCGCCTCGGTGTGGAGGCTCCTGACGATCGCGATCCGGTCGGCGATCCGCGCCGAGATCTCGGGGAAGATCTCGCTGATCTCCTGCCCGCTCTTCCCCACCTTGTGGAAGGCATGCTGGGGCCCGAGGCACTTGAGCGATTGCCCCTGGAGCTGGGCGATCTGCTGCCCCTTCGTGAAGCTCTCCGGCATCGGCTCGCCATTCATGGCAGCAAGCTTCGGCTTATGGTCGAAGGTGTCGAGGTGGGTCATGCCGCCGGCCATGTAGAGCCAGATCACACGCTTCGCCTTCGGCGGCACATGGAAAGGGCGGATCACCCCCGGCCAGCGGGCCGCATCGACAGCATGCCCTGCCGACATCGGCGGCGCGGCAAGCGACCGGCCCCGGGCACCGCTCCCGAGGAGCGAGCCGAGCGCGAGCGAACCGAGCCCGCCGGCGGAGCGGGAGAGGAACGCGCGCCGGGCCGGATCGAGTCCTGGGAAGCGTTCGAATGAACCCTTTGGATGGATGCCCACGGCGTCAGTTCCTCGTGTAGGTTTCCTGCATGTTGAGCACCGCCCGCGCGGCGGTCGTCCAGGCCGCCAATTCGACCGGGTCGATGCCTGGCGGCAGCGGCAACTCGCCAATCGCCAGCAGTTTCCTCGCTCCCTCACTGTCGGCCGCAAATCGACCCCGCTCCGTTGACGCAAGCTCCACGACGACCGCCACCTCGCGGTCGGAAGGGACGCGCCCCACCGCGCGTCGGAGCAGAAAGCGGGCCCGTGCGATCGGATCGGGCCCCGCTTCGGCCATCGCCTTCGTGGCCAGCGCCCGCGCCGCCTCGACATACTCCGGGTCGTTGAGGAGGACGAGCGCCTGGAGCGGCGTGTTCGACCGGGGGCGACGGGCCGTGCACTCCTCGCGGCTCGGCGCGTCGAAGACCATCATCGCCGGATGGAGATATTGCCGCTGCCAATGGGTGTAGAGACCTCGGCGGTAGAGGCTCTCCCCCTTGTCGGCCTGCCAGGTGCGCTGCGGGAAGTTGAGGTAATCCCAGTAGCCCTCCGGCTGGTAGGGCTTCACGCTCGGCCCCCCCACCTTCCGCACGAGGAGCCCGGCGGCGGAAAGCGCCGTGTCGCGAACCATCTCCGCCTCGACCCGGAGCCGGTTCTGCCGGGCAAGGAACCGGTTCTCCGGATCCCGTTCGATCAGGTCGCGGGGCGCGGCACTGCTCCGCCGGTAGGCATTGCTCAGGACGATCCCGCGGAGGACCGCACGGATGTTCCAGGGTGTGCCAGCAGCCTGCGGATCACCATCCCGTAGGTCACACGCCAGCCAGTCGAGCACGTCCGGATGGCTGGGCGGCTCCCCCTGGGCACCATGATCATCGAGCCTCCTGGAAAGCCCTTGGCCGAAACAGATCGCCCACAGTCGATTGGCAAGGACACGCGGAACGATCGGGTTGGCCGGGGAGGTCAACCAGGCAGCGAGGTCGAGCCGGGTCGAACGCGGGGATGGATCCCCCGGGGCGGCCTGTGCCGGCAGCGTCGCTCCCGGCAGGAATGCCGGCGTGGCCGGCGTCACCACGTCGCCACTGCGATCCATCCAGTTGCCCCTGGGAAGGATCCGGACGGGACGCGGGTCGACCGCCACCGTCACCGGGATATAGGGGAGCCGGTCGACATACTCCTTTCGCGCTTTTTCCGCCGCAGCCAACGCCTCGCGCTGGGGGGCGAGATCGGGCGCGGTCGCCCGGTAGCGATCGACCAAGAGCGCCGTCTCCTCGGCTGTTCGCTCCGGTGCCGGTTTGAGCGTCGCGATCCGCACCGGCTCTGGAAGCGTGCCGGGGCCGGCGTCATCGGTCGGCTCGCCCGACACCGCCAGGCGGAATCTCCCGAGTTGGTAGCCGACCGGATGGTGTTGCTCGATCGTCACGACGAGGAGCGTGTCGGCGGGCACGTCCACCGGCGTCTCCGGCCTGACGATGAGCCACTGGTCGCGCCCCACCTGCTCGTGGATCGCCCAGCCGACGTTGTCGCCGCTCCGCGGGCCATCGATCGCGTAGGCCGCCAGCCACTTCCCCGATGGCGTGATGTCACCCGCCACCGACTGCTCGAAGCTGGCCGCGGCATGCGACAGCGCGAGCGCGGCATCGTCGGGAAGCGGCGCCGCCTCCGTTCCTGCACCCTTCCGGCGGAGGGCGACCTTCACTTCCGTGACGACAAGGTTGCCGTTGTCGGCCCGCCCCGGTCCCTTCTGCGGCAGACTTTCGTGCGTCAGGGCTTCGAGCCGCAGGCCCGCGAGCGTCCCTGGCGCCACCTCGAAGACGAGCGTCGTGTCGGCCGTCTCGGCACGCGGCCCCGAGACGAGCACGGAGCGGTCTTCCTGGACGGCGTGGCTCGCGCCGCCGCTCCCGACACTCGTCACCGGGGCGAGCGTCTTCCACGGATCGCGCTGCACGCGCTCGATCCACCCCTCCCGCGCGGCGGCCCGCTGCGGGGAGTCGGTCTCGAGATCACGCTTCGCCGCAGCGACACGATCGTCGAGCGCTGCGAGCTCCGCGGCCTGTTCCGGGGTGGTGAACAGCTCCATCCGCCCCCACGCCTTGTCGCGCCCCTGGCCGATGTCATACACGCCCCGTTCCTCGATGTCGGCGAAGAACGCCGACATCGCGTAGAAGTCGCGCGTGGTGAACGGATCGTATTTGTGGTCGTGGCACTCGGCGCAACCGAGCGTCGAGCCAAGCCATGCTCCCGAGACGTCGCGCACCCGGTCGGCCGCATACTTGAGGAGGTATTCGTCGGCCTGTGCGCCCCCCTCGGCGCTCATCATCCCGAGCCGGTTGTAGGCAGCGGCGACGCGTTGGTCGAGCGTGTTGCCGGGAATGAGATCGCCGGCGAGCTGCTCGCGGGTGAAGCGGTCAAACGGCATGTTCTCCGCGAAGGCACGGATCACCCAGTCGCGGTACGGCCAGATCGTCACCTCCTGGTCGCCGTGGTAACCGACCGAGTCCGCATAGCGCACCAGATCGAGCCACCAGGCCGCCATCCGTTCGGCATGCGCGGGGCTGGCGAGGAGCCGGTCGACGTAGCGCTCGAAAGCATCGGGGGAGGGATCGGCGAGGAACGCATCGACCTCGCTGGGATCGGGGGGGAGGCCGGTGAGATCGAGCGACACGCGGCGGGCGAGCGTCGGCCGGTCGGCCTCACCGACCGCCACGAGACCCTCACCGGCCAGCTCCATTGCGATGAACGCATCGATGGCCGGAAGAGCCGCGGCCGGAGGCACCGGCCGGACGAGCGGCCGGTAGGCCCAGTGCCCCTCATAGCGTGCGCCGGCGGCGATCCAGGCCTCGATCGATTCACGCTGCTCGGCCGTCACCGATTTGTTCGTGCCCGGAGGGGGCATGACGACATCTGGATCGGTGGAATGAAGCCGGGCGACGAGGGCACTGGCCTGCGGATTCCCCGGCACGATCGCCGGGCTGCCGTCGCGGGGCGCCGTGGCCCCCTCGAGGGTGTCGAGGCGGAGATCGGCCTGGCGCGTCTTCGCGTCGGGGCCATGGCAGGCGAAGCAGGTATCGGCGAGCACCGGGAGAATGTCGCGATCAAAGCGGACCGCCATGGGTGACTGACCCGCCACCGGCGAAGCGCTCACGGCTCCCGCGACGACGATCGCGCAGGCGACCAGCGTTTGCCTCCTCCACCAAACAGCTTCCTTCGCAAGGCCTCGCATGGAACATGCTCCTGAGGGGAATCAAGACGGCCACCCTCTGCCGGCGGGGGATTGTCGCCCCGCGTGCCGCCGGCATGCAACACGATCCAGGCGTGCCACGATCCCACTCACCCTGCCACCGTCGCCGGGCGGTGGTTGTCACCAAGTGATGACGAGCGTGCCCCGCTGCCCCCCCTCGGCATGCTCACCGACGGTGACGGTGAGGCATCCGGTCGACAGCAGGCGTGCCTCGATTGGTTCGCCATTCCAGGTGACGCTCCGGGGGAGCGTCGCAACGCGCGTGAGGATCAGCCGCGATGGTTCCTCGGGCCAGAGGACAACATCGACCGTGACAGAGGTGTCACTGGAGGTGACGCGCCGCACCTCGCCGGGCAGATGGAGAACATGCCCGCCAACCGCCGCGGGGCCGCGCTCAATGCGCGAGGCGGTCACGAGCGCCGGGGTGTCGAAGGCCTCGGCGAGTGTCGCCTGGACGGTGCCCGGATTGATCGCCGGGCCGTCGCCCCGGCCCGATCCGAACAGCCAATAGTCGGGCAACAGCCCACCACGGCCGGCCGGATCGTCGATCGGAAAGGTCATTTGGAGTCCGGACCGCGTGATCCCCCGCGCGAGCGTCCTCCATGGTGCCGTTTCTCCCCCTTCAACGCGGGCGAGGTCATGGAGCGCGCCTGCGTAGACGAGGCCGCACCACTGCACCGGCTGACCAATCCACACCGGCGCCACCCAGTCTGTGGCGCCGAGCACACCGATCGTGGCATAGCGCCCGACCGGCCCAGGCAGTGGATCGCGGAGGTAGACGAAGGGCACGCCCGACCAGGCCCACAACCGCGCCTGTTCGAGCCGGGCCGGGTCGCCATCGAGGAGATGGCCGAGGACGTGGCACCGGGTCATACGGGCCGAGGCGAGGATGTCCGGAGTGTGGAGTGGCATTTCCCAAGGCTGCGCACCACGCGGTACCTCGCCTGCCGGATAAGCCTTGGCGACCAGATCGAGCGTGGCAAGCGCCGCCTGAATCGTTTCCTCGTCGCCGGTGAGTGCCGCCGCCTCGAGCATCGCCTCGGCGCGGAGGGCCGTGAAGCCGTTGCAGTGGTCGGCCCCCAGCGTGGCGGCATAGTCGGTCTTTCCCGCGATGTAACGATCCCGGCCACCGCGGGCGGCCAAGTCGGCCGCGATCCCCCGTGCCGATGCGGCTGCTGACAGAATCGCTTCGCCGACCGATCCGTCGGCGGCCGGGGAGGGGCGGAGGAGGAGCGGAAGTGACGGACGCGAAAGGTGGCCAATGGGTCCCGCTGCACCGGGCGGCAAGGCCGCCAGTGTCTCGGCAGCGGTCCTCCGAAGGCGATCCGCAACAGGGGGATCGGAGACATGAGCCGCCAACCAGAGAAGAAAAGCCGGCACGTCGGCGGCGGGCTGCGGCGCGAAGCGCCCCTCCCACACCGCATGGCGCCACCGCGTTCCGTCGCGCGCCGCCGAATCGAGCCAGCCGTGGGCGAGGAGTCGGCAGGCCGCATCGAGACCGCCATCGGCCTGATCGGTTGCAGCGATCGTGGGCAGCGGCGGCAGCCCGTCGATCCGCACCCGTTCGGCGACCGCATTCAACACCGTATTCCCGCTCCCTCCGCGGAGCGTGACGGTGAGGCTCACCGGCTTGCCGGGCTCGAGGGCCACCCCGCGGTAGACGTCGAGTTCCCCGTCAAACCGGGCCGGAACCCCGGCGAAAAACCAGGCGGCGGGAGAAAGAAGACCGAGGAGATGGCCGCCTGAGCGTCCAAGCCGGTCGGGGGAATCGAACAGTGGGGAGGCTGGCACCGCTCCCGGCTGCCAATCGACGGCCAGCCACCGGTCGTCGGCCGCGAGCACCATCGACGGAAAGCAGACCTTCGCCGGATCGACGAGCAGACGGTTGGCAGCGGGACCACGGAGTTCCTTCTCGTTCGAGGAAGGCTCGTCATCGAGATACTCCACTCCGGGAAGGAGGGCCTGCGACTTTCCGCCACCGAACGTGCCGAGCCCAGCGTAGAGCGTGAGCCAGGGGAGGTGCACCACCTCGCGCCGGCGATCGACGGCGATGCCCGTCTCGATCCGCACGCCGCCCTCCGCCCGGCTGATCCGCCGGGTGAATCGCCAGGTGGCGGCCTTTGCCGGATCGGTCGCCTCACGCACGGTGGCCGTCACCTCGATGCCGTCGGCAAGCCTCCTCGACTCGATGCTGCCGGCATTCGGGTCGATGGGCACCGAACGCTGGTCGAGCCAACAGGCCAAGGCCTCGGACGGGTCGGTGTCGGCCATCCGCTCCCCACCGACGGAGACCGACAGTACGTTCCAGCGACGGGGATCGTGCGCGACGCTCACCGCGCCCTGCTTCACCGCCAGGGCATCGGCGGGAAGATCGACCACCACCGGCACGCCGGGCGGTGGTGGAGACGCGATCGGCACGAGCGGCAGGAACTGGAGGCGACGGAGGACCGTCGGGCCGGGGCTGTCGGGAGGATCGATCCGGAATCGCATCCGTTCCCCGAGCGCGGGGATCACCCCGCGGAATGATCCTTCCCCATCGGCAACCAGTTGCACGGCATGTTCCTCCGTGAACTCCCCCCCCTCGGCGGCGGCGTAGCAGCGGAGATCCCCGGAGGCGGTAGCGGCGACCTCGAGAAGGAGCTTCTTCGTGCCGGGTGGCATGGGGATGTCGATGACCGGTCCGACGAGATAGGGATCCTCGGCGACAGCGCGCATTGCAAGGCCGGCATCCTCCTGGCGGAGGTCTTCGATGGCCCGGTTGGCATGCCAGCCATGGCCGGGCCGGCCGAACTCGGCGATCACGATCGCACCACGATCCTCCGCCACAGCCCGGCATGGGGGGAGCATGCCAAGGAGGACAAGAAGGGCCGGCCACACGACACTCAAACCAGGTGTGGATCCGCGGAAGCCCACGATCCGGAGGCCGGAGGGGGTGTCTTGCACGGTGCGGCTCGAATCGGCGTGTTGTGGGTTGTGGGAGGAACCTTCGGTAGCATACCGGGCCGACAGGGGTCTTGCGGGCTGAGGCTTGCTGCACGACACTCTCTACCACTTTCAAGGGACGCCGGAGGACGTCCTTGCGAGCTCCCGCCCCACGCTGCCGTCCTCCATGCAGGAGCCTGACCATGCCCCGCCCCGCGATGCCCAGGCCGCTCCATCTGGTGGTGGTCGCGCTTGTCGCACTTGGGTCATGGGGTGCCGGTCCGGCCGACGCGGCTCCGGCAAAGGAGCGTGCCAGCGCCAATCCGGAGTGGAACCAATACGGTGGCCCGCGGCGCGACAACCGTGCGACCGACACCGGGCTTCTCAAGGCGTGGCCCGATGGCGGACCGGCACTGCACGGCTCCACGAAGAACCTCGGCCTCGGTTATTCGAGCGTCAGCTTCGCGCCGGGGGTCGTCCTCACGATGGGGAGCCGCGGCGACGATGAATATGTGATCTGCCTCGATGCCGGCTCGCTCGATGAGAAATGGGCGACGCGGATCGGGAAGACCCGCCCCGACGGCATGGGGGCCGGGCCCCGTGGCACCCCGACCGTGGATGGGGAGAGGATCTATGCCCTCGGCGCCCATGGGGATCTCGCCTGCCTGGCGCTCGCCGATGGCAAGCCGCTGTGGGGGGGCAACATCCTCCAGGCGTTCGGAGCCACGAACATCGTCTGGGGGATCAGCGAGTCGCCGCTTGTCGACGGCGACCGACTCGTGGTCACCCCCGGTGGCAAGG
>CANGIH010000003.1 GCA_947453875.1 Planctomycetaceae bacterium
GGGGGGGGCGGTGCCGATCACCGGCAACTCCTCCGGGATGTGACTCGAGGCGAAGATCCCGTAAAGGCCGTAGTAGTCGGCGGCGGTCACCGGTTCGTATTTGTGATCGTGGCAGCGGCCGCAGGCGACCGTGAGCCCGAGCAGTCCGCGGGTGACCAGATCGATGCGGTCATCGATGATGTCGTGCGGGTTGCCGAGGAAGGTGCGGCCCACCGTGAGGAAGCCAAGCGCGGCGAGATCCGGCTTCGCCACCGGTGGATCGACGGAATCAGCCGCGAGTTGGAGCGTCACGAACCGGTCGTAGGGCATGTCGGACTGCAAGGCCCCCACGACCCAGTCGCGGTAGGTCCAGGCGAACGGATACCGCGGATCCTGATTGCCGAAGGCATATCCCATCGTGTCGGCGTAGCGGGCCAGATCGAGCCAGTGACGGGCCCAGTGTTCGGCATGTTCGGGGGTCACCAGCAACTCGTCGACGAGTGCCCGCCAGGCCTCCTCCGAGGGATTCGCGGCAAACGCATCGACGCGGTCCGCCGGCGGGGGAAGGCCGGTGAGGTCGAACCACAAGCGGCGGACGCGATCGCGCGGCGCAGCGGGGGGGGATGGTTGGAGACCAGCCGCGACGATCCCAGCGGCGAGGAAGCGGTCAATGCGCTCGGTCCATTCGGCGGCGCGGGCCGCGTCGAGGCCGGGGGGCAGGTCGGGCGCCGCATGCCGGAGGATCGGCTGGTAGGCCCAGTGCCGCTCCCGTGCCCAGGTCAGCCGCGCGGCCATGTCGGCAGGGGGGGCGTCGGCCGCGACGGCAGGCCCGTCGGCACCGGCGCCGCTCCAAGGGGCACCGGCTGCGATCCATGCCTCGAGAATCGCCACCTCATCGGCGGGGAGCGGTTCGTCCGGCGGCATCGCCGGCTCCGCCTCGCGCCGCACCGCCTTCAAGACCCGGCTGCCCGCGGCGTCGCCGGGAGCGAGGATCGGGCCCGAGTCTCCCCCCTTGAGGACCGAGGGGAGGTTGTCGAGCCGCAGGCCCCCTTCGGCCACCCGTTCGCCGTGGCAGCCCTGACAGCGGGTCACGAGGAGCGGCCGGACCTTCTCCTCGAAAAGTTTTTCATGTTCGGGAGCGATGGCAGGGGCGGCGGAAATCACTCCCTGCTCCCCCCCGATCGCCACCAGAAGAGCCGCCACCGCCAGACAGGCCCGAGCCCTGCGGGGCACGGGCGGGGCGACTGGGGCGCGGCGAATGGAACAGGCGTTGTGAAGCATGGTGACTCGGGCGGGGATGGTGGGCCTCTCCCGCCATGAGATCATTCTAGGTCACCCCCCGGAAGACTTCGGCATTCCGTTTGACCACGCTCCAGAAGTGTCGTGGTGACAAAGGCTTCCGGCTCGACGCCGGAGGCCATCAGGCCGCCGGCCAGGGAGATTGTGTCTGCGTGCCGACGACGGTGCCCCGCCAATTTTTCACGATCGGGCTGCGTAGTTCTTCAAGGAGCGTCCGCTCGTCTGGCGAAGGGGAGGGAAGGTACTGGAGGAGGATTGCCGCCATGACCATCTCGACTCCCCGCAGTGCTCCATCCTCCGCCTTGAGCGCGATCCCCAAGCCCGCTGCGGGGATCGCCGCACAAAGCACTCCCTCGGCCCCCGACTTGAGGAACACCCGCCCGCCGCAGGTCGCCGTCACCCGGCTGTCGAACCGGCCTGGTCCGGCGATCAGCAGCGGATTGGCGGCGACCGCTCCCCGCAGGCGCCCGAAGGCCTCGGACCTTCCGGCGCGGAGAAACGCGCCGGTGCCGATCCGCGCGAATGCCGTGGCGAGGCGATCGAGAGGTACGCAGTAGGTGGGAATCGAGCAGCCGTCAATGCCGCGGTTGGCGGCCGACAACGGCACGCCGAGCACCTCGGCGATGGCCTCGGTGACGCGGGCCTGGAGGGGATGGTCGGCTTCGACATAGCCGGCCATGTCGAGGCCGAGGTGGCGGGCGGTGGCGAGGAAGCCGGAGTGCTTGCCGGAGCAGTTGTTGTGGAGCGCGCTGGGCTCGAAGCCGGCGCGGGCGAGGGAGCGGCCGCTTGCCTCGTCGAGGGGCCAATGCGTGCCACATTCCAGACTGTCGGGATCGATGTCCGCTTTGGCGAGCATCCCACGTGCCGTCTCGACATGAAGCGGTGTGCCCGAATGCGAGCTGCAAGCGAGCGCCAACTCGGCCGAGGTGAATCCGAACCGGTCGGCGGCGCCGCTCTCGAGCAGCGGCAGGGCCTGGATCGACTTCACCGCCGATCGAGGGAAGGTGGGCCGCCGCGGATCGCCATGGTAGGCGACGAGGCTGCCGTCGTCACGCGCGATGACGGCGTGGACGGCATGGAATGATTCGGGAATCGCCCCCCGTCCGACGACCACAGTGAGCGTCGGGAGAGGGGGAGGGAATGTCGAGTCGCTGCGCATGGAGAGGACGTGCTCGGGGCGTGTTCGCGATGGCGCCGCCAGAGATCCCGGGGCGGGGAATGGAGATTGGGGCCGACAGGAAGCGAGCGTAGACTACACCGCTTGCCACGCATGCTCATCAGAGTGGAAGGTGACTGGATGGGGGGCCAGCAATTCGACAGCGCGAGACGGTGTTTTCCCAGGCGGGAATGGCTCCGGCTCGGGGGACTTGGGGCCTTCGGCCTGTCCCTGCCGGCATTGGCTTCCCGCCGTGCCCTGGCGGCGGCGGCAGCGGGCCGCCCACGGGCGACGTCGTGTCTGATCATCTTCCTTTCGGGCGGGCCGCCACAGCACGAAACCTTCGATCCCAAGCCGAGGGCGCCGGTCGAGATCCGCGGGCCGTTCCTGCCGATCGCCACGAGCGTGCCGGGGGTGCAGTTTTGCGAGTTGCTGCCGCGGACCGCCGCCCGGGCCCACCGCATGTGCGTCATCCGCTCGATGACCACCGGCATCCACTCGCACTCCACCAGTGGGAGTTTCATGCTCACCGGCCACGAGCCGACGAGCGTCGCCGAGAGCGTACCCCCGAGCGCCCGGGATTGGCCAAGCATCGCCGGCGCCGTGGGGGCCCTGCGGCCGGCCGAGCGATCGCCCCTCGATGCGGTGATCCTCCCCGAGCCGATCTTCAACAATCCGGCGATCCCCTGGCCCGGGCAGAACGGGGGCTTCATGGGCGCCGCCTGGCATCCGCATCTCATTCGCTGTGATCCTTCGCAGGAGCGGATCGAGATCGAGGGGCTGACGGCGGGCTCGGGACTCACCGAGATCCGCCTCGACGACCGGCGCTCACTGCTCGGGCAGGTCGACCGGCAGTGGCATCGGGCGCTCGGCAGCCCGGCGATGGCCGAACTCGACCGCTTCCAGCAGGAGGCCTTCGATCTGCTCCATGCGGGCTCGACGCGGGCGGCCCTCGAGATCGACCGTGAGCCTCTGGAGTCGCGTGACCGCTACGGCCGTGGCAAATTCGGGCAGAGCCTGCTTCTCGGACGACGGCTCATCGAGGCCGGTGTGAGGCTCGTGCAGGTCAATTGGCCACGCGAGCCTGGCGACACGACCGCCGGCAATCCTCTCTGGGACACCCATCAGGACAACGCCGGCCGTTTGAAGAGTGTCCTCTGTCCGCAGTTCGACATCGCCTATGCAGCGCTCCTCGATGATCTTCACGACCGGGGGCTCCTCGACGAGACCCTCGTGGTGGTGATGGGGGAGTTTGGCCGCACACCCACGATCAATGCCGGAGGCGGCCGCGATCATTGGGGGAGCGTTTTTTCGGTGGCCCTGGCGGGAGGGGGTGTGCCGGGCGGCAGCGTGATCGGGGCCAGTGACGACCGCGGCGGCACGCCGGCCGATCGGCCTGTCCGTCCTCCGGATCTGGCGGCAACGATCTTCCAGCTTCTGGGAATCTCTCCCGATCATGAATTCCGCGACCCGCTCGACCGTCCACTCACGGTGATCTCGGGGGGGCGGCCGCTCCAGGAGATCGTCGGCTGATGCGATTCCCTTCGCGCCATCCGGCGGCAGTTGCCGCCGCGGCCCTGATGGCTCTTGTCGTCTTCACCTACCTGCCTGCCTTCACGGCCGGCTGGTTGTGGGATGACGACACGCTGATCACGGCCAATCCGCTCGTCCTCCGCCCCGGCGGGCTGTGGCGGATCTGGTTCTGGAACACCACCCCCGACTACTGGCCTGCGACGCTGACGAGTTTCTGGTTGGAGTACCGGCTGTGGGGCGACTGGTCCCCCGGATACCACGCGGTCAACATCCTTCTCCATGCGGCCAATACGGTTCTGGTGTGGCGGCTTCTCGAGCGGTTGGGGGTGCCGGGCGCCTGGGTGGCGGCCGCGGTGTGGGGTGTGCATCCTGTTGCGGTCGGATCGGTGGCCTGGGTGGCAGAGCGAAAGAACACGCTGTCGATGCTGTTTGGATGCCTGTCGGTGCTCGGCTGGATCGATTTCGAGGAGCGTGGTGAGAATCGCTCGTATCTGGCGTCGCTTGCCTGGTTCGTGCTGGCCTTGCTTGCGAAGACATCGCTTGTGACCCTGCCGCTGATGCTGCCAGTGGTGTCGTGGTGGCGGCAGGGAAAGGTGACCAGGTCGGATCTTGTGCGCACGATCCCGTTTCTGTTCGCCGCGCTCTTCCTGGGGCTCGTGACGATCTGGTACCAGCTCGGCAACTCGCGATCGCCGGGACCGGGATTCGTCCCCACCGTCCTCTCCCTGTTGCCGCGTGGGGGAGTGCTCGCGGGGCGGGCGGTCGGTTTCTATCTGTGGAAGGATTTCTGGCCGACCGGGCTGGCGATGGTGTATCCCCACTGGTCGCTCGACCCTTCCCGTCCGGTGGAATACCTGCCGACACTGCTTCTGTTGGCGGCCCTGGGGGGTTTGTGGTGGCTCCGGTCGCGTGAGTGGGCCCGGGCGGCCTTCTTTGCGGTGGTGATGTTCGTGCTGGCGCTGCTGCCCCTCCTCGGCTTCCTGCCGGCGGTCTACATGAAGGCCCATTCCTACGTCGCCGACCACTGGCAGTATATGGCCCTCGTGGCGCCGGTGGCTCTGGCGGTGGCTGCCGGAGCGACGTGGTTGCATGGTGAACCGATCCGCAAGGGGGCGGCGGTGGCGGTGCTTTCAGTGCTCGGCTTTCTCAGCTTCCACCATGCCATCGTCCACCGCTCCCAGAAGGCGCTCTGGACGCACAACCTCTCGATCACCGATTCCTGGGACGCCCACGTCGGTCTGTCACGGGCGCTGGCGGCCGAGGGAAGGACGGCCGAGGCGATGGCGGAGGCGAGGTTGGCGATCGCCAGTTTCCCTGGAGCGACGGTGGCCTGGAGCGATCTAGGAAAACTGCTGGAGGGTGAAGCCAGGTATGCCGAGGCCGTTCAGGCCTACCGCATGGCGATCTCCCAGAATGGGGGCACCGACCTCTACTCCCAGGCCGGTATCGCGGCAGCCAAGGGCGGAGACATGGTGGCGGCCGTCGAATTGTTTGCCGCAGGGGCCGAGCAGCTCCCTGACGATGCCGGGATTCGGATCGACTGGGGACGCGCCCTCCAGCAGCTCGGCCGTCGAGGCGAGGCGATCGAGAGGTACCGCGAGGCTCTGATGATCGCTGACGATCATCCAGCGGCTCTCAATGGCCTGGCGTTCTGTCTTGCGTCGATGCCCCGGGGAGCCGGCCAGAAGATTGCTGCAGAGGATGCCGTCGAGGCACTCGACTTGGCGCAGCGAGCCTGCAGCCTCACCGATGACACCGATCCTTCCTACATCGACACGCTCGCGACGGCCCAGGCGGCGACAGGGGACTTCGTAGCCGCCGTCGCGACGGCCGAACGGGCCGTCTCGCTAGCGAAGGAGAGCGATGACGAATCACTGCTCGACGAACTCCGTTCCCACCTCGACCTCTTTCGGGCCGGCCAACCGTTCGTGCAACGCTAGCTGTCGATGGAAAAAGTCGTCATGACCTTTTTCCACTTGAGATACCCATAAAAGCCGATGTTTTCGCGGGCGTCTGCCGCCGCATCCAGCGGCGGGCAGTTCATCCACAGCCTGCGAGCCTCGATGGGGCGGAATCCGCCTCGCCTCGGCGGGCAATGCCGCCAGCCCGCGGTCAGGTCGATGCCGACTCGGGGAAGAGCACCTCGACGCCCACGACACCCGGGCATGACTGGAGCGCCTGGACGAGGGCATGGCCGTCGCTGTCCTGTTTCATCCTCCCGGTGTAGACGAGCTCCACGAGCGTGCCTTTCTTCACCGTCTCGATCCGCTTCTCACGGCAGCCATCGAGATGGGAGGCGAGAGTCTGCTGCACCCTGGCAGGCGAACACCCCGGCTCGGTCCGCAGCGAGACGCGGCACGATGGCATCGCACGAAAGGGCGCGACGACCCTGTTCGAGAACCACCAGGCGACGAAGCCTGCGATCGGAAGCCCGAGCAACGGGACGAGGATGAAACCGGCACCGACGGCGAGGCCGACTGCCACGGCGAGAATCACGAACGCCGTGTCGCGGGGATCCTCGACGACGCTGCGGAAACGGACGATCGCCAGGGCGCCGACGAGACTGAACGCCCGGGCGGTGTTGTTGCCGATCGCCAGCGTGATCATCGCGATCACGATCGCGAGGAGAAGAAGTGTCTGCGACAGGTCGGTCGCCGACGATGCGTGACGCTTCCGCGTGCTGACGTAGATCGTCGCGACGAGGCTGCCGAGGACCAGGGCGGCGAAGAGGCGGACGAGGATGTTCACCCAGCGGAGTTCCGCATCGCTGGGGAAGGCGTCTGTGAACCAATCTGGCATCGGAGGAAACCTGAAACGGTGGGGTGCGTGATGGTGTCGCCGGGGGATCAGCGGTCGGAGGCTGGCGCCGGCGTCGCCTCGGGCCGGCGCCCGGACCGATAGTCGAGAAGATACCGACGACGCTGCCCGATGAATTCGCGGAGATTCCCTGAGCCGTGGGGGGAGCCGCCAGCGGTCTCCGGGGAGGTGGCTGCCTCGAACGCCTCGGTCGAGGTGAGTTTGCGGGTGTCTTCCGCCACGGCGTCATGAATCAACGCACGACACTGTTCGATCACCGGACCGATCGACTCCCAGACGAGTTGGTCTTCGGCGATCGTGCGGATGTTGGCGAGGTACTGCTCGCGGAGCCGGGGCACGCCGAGGAGACCGCTGCGGAGCGGCTTGCCGCCATCATCGAGGCCGACGAGGGGATCGAGATCGACGCCACCGTGGCCGGGTCCTCTTCCCGGTGGTCCCATTGGTGGTCCTCCGGGTGGTCCTCCGGGTGGTCCTCCGGGTGGTCCTCCGGGTGGTCCTCCCGCGACGAAGCATTCGTTCATGTCGTGCGGGATGATGTGAAACACCCCGTCGGCGTCCTCGAAGAGGGTGTAATCACTCGCCCGGGTCCAGTAGCCGTCGCTGTTGACCAGGGCGTTGTCGATCGCCAGGAACCAGAGCGCCTCGTCGACATCGAGCACCGGGCGGATCCTCGCCTCGAGCTTGCCCAGCGGCGTCTCCTCGAACAGCTTGCAGAGGCCGATGAGGTCCTGCCATGCGGCCTCGTTCTCCTTCGTTTTCAGTTCGAAGACGCCGCGGTACTGCTCCACGTCCGCGCCGAAGTATTCCAGGCCTCCGCGCCCGCCGGGGCGTCCCTTCACCTTCCAGCGATGTCCCTTCGAGCTGCCGTAGTTCTCGCGGAGAAAATCCTTGTTGCACTGCTGGACATTGACGTACACCCCCCAAGACTCGCCGTTGATCACCACGCGGACGAAATTCGCCTTCGGCGTGGGGATGTGGGGACGGGCGATGTGCGCATAGAGCACGCTGCTCATCATGCTCGGATCGCCATTGGCGTTGAGGAGGTTGAGCGTGCGGGAGCCATGGAGGTTGGCGTCGCCGTCGGTGTGATCGATGGAGATATTGAGGGAGCGTTTGTGGCCCTCGCCGATCATGAAAAACGACGAGGCACCGCGGAAATGGACCCCCACGCCGTCGATGTCGCGGCCATCGACGGTGAGCTTCGCCGGCACATCCACATCGGTGGGGCGGAAGTCGGCAAGCTCTTTCTCCCAGTCATCCGAATCGAACTGGAGGAACAGGGTGCGCAGCACGGCAAGGTCGTAGAGGTCGGCGTCGGGATGGGATGGCACGTCGGCGGGGGTCATCCGTCGTCCGGGTGTCGCCGGGGGCCTGCCGCCACCAAACCGGCCCGGGCCCCCTGGAGGTCCTCCCGGACCACCGCCGAACCCCCGGGCCGGACGCTCCGCCACGGCCGCCTTGCGGGCCGCCGATCGCTCATCCCCCTCGAGCCGGCCATCACCGTCGGCGTCGAATCGCTCGACAAGCTTGAGCTCAGGGCCTCCTCCCGGGCCTCCGGGGAAGCCGCCCGGCCCGCCGGGGGGTTGGCCCTGTGCCACGATGGCGACCGACAAGAGCAGGGCCAGCGACAGCGCTTCAAAACGCTGGAGTGGTGTCATGGGAGTGGCCCGTATGAATGGTGGCAGGTATTGAACGGCCGGTTGGTGACGGGGTTGCGGGGGCGATGGCACCCCCGTTGCCTCCATTGGCGGCGAGCACCATCATGGGCTGGCCGGGCCACACCACAAAACCCCGGCGGAAATGCCGATGACGTGTGGCGGGAGCGAAGGATGACAGCACGATGGTTCATGGCGGCCGTGCCCCTGGCCATCTGCCTGCACTGGTTTGACGCGCCGCCGCTCTTTGTGTGTGCGGCCGCGCTTTTGGCGATCGTTCCCCTGGTCCGGGTGATCGGTGATGCCACCGAACAGCTCGCGGCCAAGCAGGGGCCGGTGGCGGGCGGCCTGGTCAACTCGACCCTCAACAACCTCCCTGAGCTCATCATTGGCGGAGTGGCGCTGTCCCACGGCCTCCACGGAGTCGTCAAGGCGTCGCTCACCGGCGCGATCCTTGCCAATCTCCTCGTCAGCCTCGGCGTGGCGCTCATCTCCGGAGGTGTGAACCGGGAGGTGCAATGGGTCGATCGACGTCGTCTCACGGTGAGCGCTTCGATGCTGATGATCTGTGCGTTCTGCTTCATCGTCCCGGCGGTGTTCAGGCTCGGGGCTCCCGAGGGGACGCGTGGGTTGTCGATGGAGATGTCGGTCGTGCTTCTCGGGATGTACTTCGTGAATCTTGCCGTCACGGTGTTCGCCCCACGGAACGACACCGGCCTGCTCGCGGGCGAGCATCATGATGACGGCGCCCCCGGGGAGTCATCGTGGCGGAGTCTCGGGGTGCTCGGGGTGTCGGCGGGGCTTCTTGCGATCGTCAGCGAGGCCCTCTCGGATTCCCTCGTGCCGACCGCGCACCGGCTCGGCCTCACCGACACCTTCAGCGGGATCGTCCTTCTCGGTGGCGTCGGCAGCCTTGGTGAGATCCTCGCAAGCGCCCGCTTCGCCCGTCAGGGGAAGCATTCGCTCGTCCTCTCCGCCACCGTCGGCTCCACGATCCAGATCGTCCTTCTCGTCGCACCGTTGCTCGTCTTCGCCGGCATGGTTCTCGGCCAGCCGATGGATCTGGCCTTCACGTCATTCGAGGTGGTGGCGATCGTGCTGGCCACCGTCATCACCCGCGAGCTGATCCAGGATGGCCGGGCGAACTGGTTCGAGGGATGCCTGCTCCTCGGCGTGTACGTGATCCTCGCGATCGGCTTCTTCCACCTGCCGGCCTGACAGGGGCAGACGCCTGAACGGCAGTTGGTTGGCTCCGCCCTCGGACTCCCACCATGCGCCCGGTCATTCGTAGATCGGGCAGTAGGTGCCGAAGGCAGCCTCGCAGAACACACCGGGATCGTTGAAACGCTGGCCCCGGTCGAGACTCGAGATCGCCTCCATCTGCGCGCCCGAGAGGGTGAAATCGAACAGGGCAAGATTCTCCCGAAGCCGCTCCCGACGGGATGTCTTGGGGATCACCGAGGTTCCCCGCTGCAAACCCCAGCGGAGCAGCACCTGGGCTGGCGTTCGCCCGCATTCCCGGGCGGTGGCCACGATCAGGGGATGGTTGAGAAGCGATTCCTCGGGGCGCGCCATGCCGAGCGGGACGTAGGAGGGAGCGCCCAGCGGAGAGAAGGCGGTGACGGCGATCCGCTCTTCCCGGCAGAAGCGGAGGAGTTTCTCCTGCGCAAGCAGCGGGTGGAGTTCGACCTGGAGGACCGACGGGAGGATCTTCGCCTGCGAGAGCAGGTCGCGCAGCAGCGAGGTGCCGTAGTTGCAGACGCCGATCCGGCGGACGAGTCCGGCGAGCACGAGCTCCTCGATCGCCCCCCAGGTCTCCGCCAGTGGCACCCGCACCGCCTCCATTCGCGGCCGCTCGGCTGACGGATCATGGATCCATCCTGGCGGGTAGCGGACATCGAAGGGGACAAACCGCAGCGCGATCGGGAAATGGATGAGATAGAGATCGAGGTGATCCACCTTGAGATCGCGGATCGAACGCTCTGCCGCCTGCCGCACATGGCGCGGGTCGTGATAGGTGTTCCAGAGCTTCGAGGTGACCCACAACTCGTCGCGCCGGCAGACCCCGGCATTCAGGGCGGCACGGATTCCCTCACCGGCTTCGGCCTCGTTGCCGTAGTCGCAGGCACTGTCGAGGTGGCGGTAACCGATGCGGATCGCCTCCTCCACCATCGCGGCCGTGTCGGAACGCTCGATCTTCCACAGGCCGAGCCCCACCGCCGGCGGCGCGATTGCGGAGGTGGAGGAGACAGGGGCGACGGAAGGGAGCATGGCGGCCTCGACTGGGGAATGGCACACGGTCCGGCGCCCCCACCATATCAGGAAGGCCGGATCAGGCAGGCCGGTCCGGAGGGCCGGAGGGAATCGGGGGAGGGGGCACCGGTTTGACCCGGCCACGCCACGGCGCGGCCGACGGGGGCCGCGGCCCGCCCCGTGGCCGGGCGCGGAGCACCATCAGGCCCGCCAGGAGCGAGAGGCCGACGATGATCCAGAATCGCACAGGCATCGCAGTTCGCCGCGGGGGAATCAGGTGGTCTGGAACGATCCGCCGATGGCACTGGCGGTGCTGATGTTCGTGCCGTTGCCGGTGATCGTGTTGGCCTGCACGACGGTGCCGTGCGAGACGCCGATCGCCAGCAGCCCGGTCAACCGGTTGGAGTAGATGCGGTTGCCCCTCACCGCCACTCCCTGAGCGGAATCGAGCACCGTCCCGTACTCGCCGTGGTGGATGTCGTTGCCGGTGACGGTCGATCCGGAGCAGATGCCGGTGGCGCACAGTCCGTATGCGGAGCTCCCGTAGCTATCGTTGAGCGCCACCCACACATTGGTGGCCGACGTGAGGTAGATGCCGGTGTTGTTGTTGCCGAGCGAGTTGCCGGTGATTGCGGTGCCATCGAGGGCTCCGGTCGCACAGATCGCGACGTTCGTCCCATAGATGGCGTTGGCCTGTCCGGCCACCGATCCCCCCACGAGCATCTGCTTGGCGTTGTGGAGGTAGATGCCATAGGGTGCCCGGCCGCCGCCGGGGAGCGTCCCTTCGATGACGTTGCCCTGGATCGTGGTCGAGGTGCTCGTGCCATCGGCGACGATGCCATGGAGGCGGTTGCGGTAGAAGAGATTGCCGCCGTTCACGATCAGCCCCTGGGCGTTGTGGAGATACATGCCGACGGTGTTGTCGATGATCGAGTTGGATACCACCGTTGTCCCGGTCAGGTCGCCGGTGCCGTAGACCCCGTAGGACGCCGCCCCGGCACGGTACGCCCCGGTGGCATCGAGCCCCGGTGCGATCGTGTTGTTCCGCCCCGCCGCCCCCAGGGTGAGCTTCTGGGCGCGGTCGAGGAGCACCCCGAAGGTGCTGTCGTTGATCTGATTGAGTGTGATGGTCGTCCCGGTCTCGTCGCCGCTGGCGTAGATTCCGTAGATCTTGTTGGAGACGAAGCTGTTTCCCCCGGTGACGGAGAGGTTCTTCGCGCTATTGAGCCACAGGCCGCCGGTGTTGGAGGAGGTGGTGTTGGCGCGGAGGGTCGTCCCAGTGAGGTCGCCAACCGCCACGATGCCGACGGAGTTGCCGGTGAAGACGTTGCCGGCCGAGGCGGCGCCCAGGGAGAGACCGGTGGCGCCGTTGAGGAACGCCCCGTAGGAGCTCGCCGTGCCACCGTCGATCCGGTTGCCCGAGATCGTCGTTCCCGTGGTCGTGCCGTTGACCTGGAGGCCGGCGATGGCGTTCTTGGTGAGCGTGAAGCCGGCGATCTTCGAATCGCGCGTCGCGTAGACGATCATGCCGATGCCGGTGCAGTTGGCGACCTTGCTTCCGGCCGACTGCATGTCGATGCGGTTGACTCCCGGTGCGAACAGTATCCCATGGGGGCGGGCGCCGGCGGCGGAGCCGTCGACGGCCACCGTCTTGGTGGCGACCACCGACTCGGCACTGTTGACGCGCAGTGATGCAAGCGGCGCGGCACCACCGACCACGTCCTCGAAGCGGATCTCGCCCGTCTGTGCCCCGAGGGTGAGGTTTTTCGCGCCATTGACGGTATTCTTGAAGGTGATGCCCGACGCCTTCAGTTGCACATCACCGGCATCGGCATCGGCGCCGAGGATCACCGGGCCGTTCCAGGTCTGCTTGCCCGAGTTGGTCACGTCCGTCCGCAGCCGGATCGCCGAGCCGTTCACGGTGAGATGCGGTGCGCCGATCGCGATCGCTCCCCCCGCCGACGCCTTCGCCTGCTCGATGACCGGCAGGTTCTTCGTGTCCGAGTCGCCGATGACGATCTCTCTGGCAATCACCCGCGTCAGCTGCGAACTGGCCGTCGCGTCGAGGCGCATCACCTGCCCGGCATTGGCGTTGAGGACGGAGAGGGTCGAATTCGTGGTGAAGAGCCCGGAGGTCGATGTGCCGAAGGTGAAGCTGTCGGCTTTGAGTGTCACCGGCCCGTTCAATCCGGCGATGGTGGGGGAGTCGAGCGAGAGGCCCGGGGAGCTGACGAAGGGGGCCGTCGTCGAGGTCGTGCCGGTGCCGCCGGTGCCCGTGATGACGACTGGCGAGGCGTTCGCCGTGACCCGGGCGCTCGAGGCGAGGAACACGCCTGCATTCTCCTTGGCGGAGGCTCCCGACCCGCCGCCGACGCCGGTCAGGGCGAGCGTGCCCGAACTGGGATTGCCCGAGCCGGTCGAGATCGCTCCGAGGACCGTGATCCCCCGGTTGGAGTCGTTGGCGCCGCCGCCTTTGCCGGTGATGGCCACCGCCGAACCGGTCGACTCGACCCTCGACGTGTCATCGATGTAGACGCCGTCGCTGCCGGTGCCGGTGCCACTCGACGTCCCCCCGGTACCGGTGATGCTCAAGCCCGGGAAGGTAGTGCCGTCGTCCCCCGCCTTGACGGTCGATCCGGAGACGATCGCCACGCCCCGGAGGTTGCCGTTGCTGCCGTTGCCCGCCTGGCCGGCGAGGGTGATGGGGCCGCCCGCACTGGTGAGCGTCGAAGCGGAGATGACAATCCCGGAAATGTTGCTTGTGATCGCCTTGCCGGTGTCCCCCGTGAGGGTCAACGGTCCTGTCGCGGTCGAGACGTTCGCTTTGGTGAGCGCGATGGTGGGGGCGGTGACCGAGAGCGCGGCGGAGCCGGCGAACGCCGTCGACCCCTTGAACTCCGTGTAGGGGACGTTGCCGCTGGCAATCTGCGAGAGCACGACGGTGAAGCCGTCGACGTAGGTTCCGGTGCTGTCGAGGAATTCCACCACCGGGCCGTCGACGGAATTGGCGATCGACACGCCGGTGACCGAGAGCGAGTCGGTGACGGTGAGCGTGTCCAGACCGTTGCCGGTCAGGCCTGCGGTTTCGATGCCGGAGAACGTGTCGCCACCGTTGACAGTGAAGAGGTAGTTGCCGTTGCCGCTGCTGGTGACCGACAGTTGCGTCGCCTTGTCGAGGCCGATGGTGAGGGTCGGGGCGGAGTAGGAGAAGGTGGCCAGCATCTGCCGGGTTTCGAGTGACTCGACGGCCAGCCGGCCGCGGCGGTTGTGGTGGGCAGACGAACGGGAGAACAGACGCCGGCGGCCAAAGAATGGCATGGGTCTTCCTGTCGATACGATGGAACGGAATGGGGGTGGGAGCATAGCGGCTGGGTGCGGGAGCGCAATACATCGATTTCGCCGATGCCGGGACCGCGTGGGGCCTGTGGGCGGGCGCAGGTCAGAACGTCGCCCCGGCCGACAGCATGATCGTGTCGCTGGGGTTGAATTCGGGCACGCGGTTGGCGGAGATCGTCCGGGCGAACACATAGCCCACTTCCGCCACCCCGGCGACGGAACGGGTGCGAAACCACTCCAGGCCGAGGATCGCCCGCAGATCACTGATCGTGACCAGGGCGGTCGTATCGTCGGGGAGTGTCACGGCCCACGATCCACCACCAAACTGGACCGCCGTGTAGATCCATGCGCCGCCGCCGGCGTCGAAGCTTTGCGCCTTGCGGACGAAGCGCGAGCGGGGGAAGAGAAGTTCGAGCCGGTTGTCGGCGTTCGGTGTCCAGATCAGGCCGCCGACGGGGAGCACGCGCATGTCGAGCTGGCGGACGACCGCGGCGCCGGCGACCACCGTCCAGGTGTTCGTGAGCTTGTAATCGACCAGGCCCCAGCCGGTGAGCTGGAACGCCTTCGGGCTCGACTGCCGGTAATCGCCATAGACGCCGGGGGTGAGGCCGAAGCCGAAGCCGAGACGCTCGGTGACCGGCGTCCGCCAGGCGATGTCGACATAGGCGTCGAAGACAGTCGATGGCAACTCGAGGACTGCGGGCGCCTGCCAGAAGTGGAATCCGAAACCGGGGGTGATGAGGAGGGCGGGGAGCTCGTCGAACCAGACCGGCGCGAAGGAGGTGGCGATCGGCACGTCGGTGGTGCCGAAGCCGTCGACGCCGTTCTTGGGGAGCCAGGTGGCAGAAAGCGAACGGGCGTACCAGAAGCGATCGGCGGCCGACTTTCGCTGCTCGTCCCACTCGCTGCCGAGATCATCAAACAGCGGGCCCTGGCCTGGTGCGATCGGTGTCGAGGGAACGATCGCCCCGACCTGGATGACCGCTTCCGCTTCCGTGCCGGCGTCCATCGGCAGCGGCGCTTCGTAGAGAGCTTGTTCGGGGCCGACGATCGCTTCGGCGGCATCGATCGCCGGAGCGATCCCCGCGGAAACGGCTTGGACTGGCGGTTCGTCGCTGTCGAGTGGTGGCGAGACGGCCTCGGTGTTTGTCCCGGCGGGGTCGCGGCCATCTGCCGAGCGTGCCGGGAGGGGTGCCATCGCGATCGATGACAGCAGCGCGCCGAGCACCGCGCGCCACATCGTCGCCCGGAGGATGGAGGCGGCGATCATCGGTTGGGGTGTCTCGAGGGAGGGCCGCCAGCCGGAAGCGAGGGCGCCGCGGGACGCTACCAAGGAGGGGGCGGCGAGGCAATTGCGAGCGCTGGCGGAGAGGGAAAGCGGGGCAGGCTGGGGGCCGTGATGGCGCTCCTGTGGCGATTGATTCGCACGCAGGGAGGAGCGTATCCCCTCCGCGGCCCGATCATGGTTTGCAGAGGGGCATGTTCCACCGCCAGTCAGGAGTGCCATCGATGCAGCATCGCATCCACCTTGCCATCACGCTCGCGGCCATTGCCGCCACGACGCCTCTCGCGGCGTCCGCCAACCCCGGCCTCCTCCACAAGCATGGCGCTCGGCCGGTTGGTGTCCCCGCCACGCTTCCCGGACAGACTTCGCCAATCGTCGGAGCGGCCACGACGACCGCACCGTCAGTCGGCGCAGCCCCCGCTCCCGGCGCCGCGGTTCCGCCCGTGGCGATCGCCACTGTCGTGCCCGGCAGCGATGGCTCGGCAGTGGCTGGTGTCGTCCTTGTCGGTGGTGCCGATGGGGTTGTCATTCAAGTGCCGGACGGACTTCCGGCCGGGGGCATGCTCGTCGGGGGTGGCCCGGCGGTCGACCCGGGACAAATCCCGATCTGCGTCATGCCTGCTCCTGATGGCCTCGAAACGGGTCTCCACGGCGGTCCGAGAGTCTTTCACAAACTCCATCCAGGCGCGATCGCCGGCAATCCTGGCGCGATCGATCCCGGGATCGTTGATTCGGGCATGGTGATGGTCGACGGACCGCCCCCGGCATTCGTCGCGGGAAGCATCGATGTCGGCGCGGTTCATGGCGGCGGTGACATGCCGGAGGTCCTCTATGCGGCATTCCCGCCGGGCGGCCCCGGCGTGGACGGCGGCGGGCCCCGGTTCGTCCACCAGCCGATGCATGCCTCGCTGGACTCTGCTGCCCCGGCCTCGACGGCCGATGTGGCTGGATCGAGCGGCCGGGCCCTCGCTGGCGGGCTGCCGAACCGGGCCGCCGGGGTCCGCACCGACTCGCTCGCCACCATTCGCCACCATGGCCATGGGCCGGCGCCCAAGCCGGCTGGTGTCGCTGTCAGCGGCGACGACACAAACCCCCGCGTCGTCCAGGCGGGGGGCGTCGCCGACGACGCCCCCGGGACGGCTTCGCATGACGGGCGATCGAAGCTCGCCGCATCGGCCGCGGCAGGGCAGGCCGTCGTGCCCCCCGCTGCGGCTGCAAGCCCGCGTTGGCGCGATCGCCTCAGGCTCGCGTGGCCGACGAAAAAATAACGGCCTGGAGAGGGCCGGGAGGATGCCCCGGTCCGGGTGTGCAATTGCGGAGTACACACCCGGACCGTTGGGGCACCCTTCTGGGGCTTGCGTGAGCCGGGCGGGCCCGGCTCTTTCTATGGATGGACGACCAGCCAGCCTGCCGACAGATGCCATCCGGGGCATGTGGAGCGGGCTGGCATGTGGGGGGTGGAAATTGACGCAGGCGCGTGCCCTCCGGAACGATGGGCAGGGCATGCAACGAACACCATTGCCAAGCAACAGGCGTGCCGCTTTCACGCCGGTGGGGGGGGAAGACCCGAAGAATGGCTGCGGGGCCTTGTTTTTCTGTCGATTCGGTTCTGACCCGCCCCGAAGCCTGGCTGCAGCATCCCCGCGCCACGCCGTCCGTCCGCGCGGTTTTCCGGCATCGGTTGCCGCGCCGCTGGGCAAGTCCTGCTCCGTGGGCCGGCGGCGGAGGACGGCACGATCGGGTCTGCGCGCGCGATCTCGGCCAGCGTCGAAATCGATCGCGTCGTGAGCTTGCGGCAACGGATAAATCATTTAGGATTCGGTTGTCCTTAATCACCCGTTGGAGTGGTCTGCAGTTCAGGGCCTGCAGCCCTCCTGGAGTGGGAGGTGCCGATGAGCAACGGTCCATCGCAGGGGCAGATTGAAGCCGCGATCGGGGTGTTGGTAACCCGGTTTTTCCGCGAGATGGTGGGGCATGGTCCGCGGTCGGTCTCCGTCACCTTGCGGCCGCACGCACTCTTCATCCATCTTCAGGGAGCGCTGACGAAGGTGGAGGAGCGAATGGTGCGTTGTCCTTCATCCGACGCGCAGCGCTGCGCGGCGATGGTGCGTGAGATGCGCGACCATCTTGTCCGGCAGGGGCGGGAGAGCCTCATGGCGGCGTTGGCCGGCACGCTCGGCCACCCACCGCATGGGATGATGCACGATCTCAACGCGGAGACGGGTGAAGAGGTGATCGTGTTCAGTTTGTCGGTGCCGGTGGAGGCGAGCGCCCGAAGGGCGTGATGACGGGGCTCGCTCGTGTCGACGCCGCCGCGTCCGGGCGATCGTAGACGGCCGGCTGGCCTGACGTGGTGACGGCGATCCGTCAAAACGAACCGGGCCTGAGCACCTTGCGATGCTCAGGCCCGGTTGTGAATCAGCGATCAGAGGCCCGCTCGATCAGGCCACGAGCGTGGCACGCCGACGCCGCTGCTCGATCATCGCGAGCACCCCGGCAACGAGGGAGAGGGCGCTCGAGCCCGTCGCGGGGTCGAGCTCGGGGACAGCGGAGGGGGCGACGTATGCTCCGACCGTGATGGGACCTCCCGCGACGGTGTTGATCCCAGCGGCTGCAATTGTAATGGCGCCGTCACCTGGAGTTCGAGAGACTGCCATCCAAGCGAGGTTGGAACCGGCTATGAATGCATTGTCCGGCGAACTGTTGGGAAAGCTGTTAACGGTGGCGTTGTTGTAGAATCCCACAACGAAATAGGTGAGGTGTGAATCAGAGACGAGCGTGCTGACGTATTGATAGGTAAAATCGGTAGTGGCTGCTGAGACGACATCCCCGTAGCCGAACTCCAAAGGCTTCGAGTTTGTGCGGTCATAGGCGTAATTGGATGAGGTAACGGTATCACTGAAAGTCAGATAGCTGTAGACGTCCTGGAGAGTAATGCTGTTTGCACCTCGAGTGGCAGAGCCCGTCAGGGAAGTGCCGTCAAAGTTGAGATACTGAATCCCATAGTTGCCGTCGACTGTGAAGGGGGCGGCAAGGCCGACGATCTCAGCTTCCACAGTTCCTGCGATTGAGGCGAGTCCTGCGGCAAGCACCACAGCGAAGGCTCTGGTAAAAACGAACCTTTCCATGCGTCCAGTCTTTCAGGTGAGGAGTTGATGCAATCGGTCCCGGATGCGTTGTACGCCCCCCCTTCAGGTGTGCAAGCGGCCGAAGACCACAAAAGGACGAAACGGGCATGGCGCGCACGAAACGGGTCGTGGGCGCGCACGAAACGGGCTGCAGGCCTACAGTTCGCGCAATTGCCGCTACAGAAAGCGCAACGGGACGCTGCGGCAGACGCGGCCGTTGGCATGGGCCGATGCGGTCGCAATTGGGCGGTGGCTCGCGTCCGGTGACGACCGTTGCGGGGCTCAAGCAGACGTTTGGTTCGGCGGATCAGGTTGGCAACTGCGTGGTATTCGATGTGGGCAGCAACCGCTACCGCCTGATTGGACGCGTGCTTTATCCACACAAGCGGCTGTGTGCCTGGGTCAGACCCAACCCTGAACCCTCAAATCGCCTGGTACAAGAAACCCAAGCCGGTCGAACACCCAGTCGAGCGTGGCGGGATAGTCGCTTGGATTGAAAAGCGTGCCGAGTCGTCGCCGGGATTCGTTCTTGATCTGCTCGTATTGGCCGGAGAGTTCACGGGCGGCACCGAGCAGCTCTTGTTGGGGCTGGCTCATCCGTGCGTCGAAGCCCGCGAGCTTGTTCTGGGGGAGCAGTCTGACGCCCGGCTCTAGAAAGGGGAGGGTTTCCGTCCGCCAGTATCCCGACGCTTCGCTGCGAACCCGGGCGACGTTGCGGAAGGACGTGTGCTTGGTGTCGAGGATGAGCTTGGTGGCCGATTCCAGGGATACGACCGCAGACGCCCAGCGACCGTGAAAACCGGAGGTTCTCATCCGTGGAAAACAGTCCGGAACAAAATGTGTCCACGGTCTGCTAGGCTATTTCCGCTCGTCGTCCGCCGAAACGCTCTCCTCCTGCTGGGCCGGCACGACTTGGAATCTCTCGGTGTGAAGCCTCTCCAGCGGCCTGGAGAGATTCGGAATCTCCGACCGCAATACCGGCCCCTTTTTGGGCCATGGCATGTCGGGGCCGAAAGCGTTCACGCTGATCGGCTCGAACGCTTCCGCGGGCAACCTCCTCTTGAACGTCTCGGTGGGCACCATCTTGATCAGCCTCACGCTCCGGGTCCTCGGTGTCCCATCGGCAACGTTGCTGAAGAAACCGGCCCTGTTCGCCCTCTTGTGGACATTCTTCGCCGGCATTTCTGTCGCCGAGTTTGTGCAACTCGAGGAGGCCAAGGAGATCATCGACGGGCGCACGATACTCACCGACCCACGGTTGCCCGTCAACACTTACAAAAGCAGCGAAGATCCCGCCAACCCGGACCATGAAATTTCCGATGCCGACTGGACCGGCTACACTCCGCCTCTGCCCTATATCAAGAACACCTCCCGCAACCTGCAGTTCAACGAGTCGGACTTCATCGCCTCGCCGGGTGCGCCGGACGGGGTCACCACGTACATCCAGACCAGCGACGGCTACACGTGGGGGTCCATGTCAGCGGCCATCAATGCCCTCTGGCCTTACAACTCCGCAGACTACTCGGGGCTGGCCGCAGCGAACGCTTATTACGCCGGCAACCTCGTCACCACCCCCGGCGAAGGGGTTGTCAAGATAACCGTGAACTTCAAGGCGCAGAACATGAAGTTCTACGCCAACGAAGGAGGAGTTCCGTCGAACACCCCCGGCGCTGTCAAACTCGATCGGTATCTGGTGAAGGATCAGTGGGATAACACCTACCTCATGCATGCCACCGGTCAGATGGACCAATCGCAAGTGTCCGCCGCTTTCGCCGATGCTGTGCTTCCGGCTGGCTGGATAAAGCAAACGATCCAGCTCGACGAGGACATCGTTCTCCACCCCGCGCGAGGCGCCGACGGCTCCTACCATTACCTTATTTTCCGCGACAGCGCCGACAATTCCTACCACCAGATTGGCTGGGGCAGCCAGGGCATCTCCCTGGCGGCTCAAGTGGAAGGCATGCCGATCTGGGGCGGACAAGCCGGCGACCTTCTGCTGGGCGATGTTGCCGGCATCATCGATGATCTCATTCATGGTGCCGGCGGAGACGACACGATCCGGGGAGGTCTCGGCAACGACATCCTCTGGGGCGATGCGGGCAGCGACGTGGTGGTGTTGGGCGATGTCCTCGCCTCCTATTCATTGCTCGGTTCTTCCGAGGATCTCACCTGGATGCAGCTCTCCGGTGGGGGCTACATCACTGATTTCCACCATGTGGAATTCTTTCAATTCAGCGACGTCACCTTGTCGGCGGACGCGGTGGTTCGGGAACTCGGCACGTTGGCCGTTCCGGAGATCGACCCCGCTGGCGTGGGCTCGGTTCTTGCTGTCATCACCGGCTGCCTCGGCCTCCTCGAACGTCGTCGGCTCAAGGTCGCCTGACGCGGCCCGACGATCCCGATTCCAGCACGATGGGAGTAGGCTGTCATGGGCCTGTTTCCCTCGGTGTTTTGGCGAACAGTCAATGAC
>CANGIH010000004.1 GCA_947453875.1 Planctomycetaceae bacterium
CTGGCTCCCCCGGGGGAAGTGATGGTTTCTGCGTCCGGCAGCCGGTGTCAGTAGGTCTTGCCGAGGGCTGCCTGGGCCGCGGCCAGCCGGGCGACCGGCAGGCGGAACGGCGAGCAGCTCACGTAATCGAGCCCGATGTGGTGGCAGAAGAGGACCGAGTGGGGATCGCCACCATGCTCGCCGCAGATGCCGAGCTTGATGTCGGGACGGGTCTTCCGTCCCTTCTCAACCGCGGTCTGCATGAGCGAGCCGACTCCGGTGGTGTCGATCGAGGCGAAGGGATTCGCCTTGAAGATCCCGAGATCGGTGTACTTCTGCAGGAAGGAGCCCATGTCGTCGCGGCTCATGCCGAGGCAGGTCTGGGTGAGGTCGTTGGTGCCAAAGCTGAAGAACTCGGCGCTCTCGGCGATCTCGTCGGCAGTCAGCGCGCCGCGCGGGATCTCGATCATCGTGCCGACGAGATACTTCACCTTCACCCCCGTCTCCTTCGCCACCTGAGCCGCCACGGCGTGGACGATCTCGAGTTGGTTGTCGAGCTCCTTCTTGAAGCCGACAAGCGGGATCATGATCTCCGGCCGCACTTTGATGCCGGCCTTCTGCACCTTCGCAGCCGCCTCGAACACGGCCCGGGCCTGCATCGCCGAGATCTCGGGGTAGCTGACGCCGAGGCGGCAGCCGCGGTGGCCGAGCATCGGGTTGAACTCGTGGAGCGCCTCGACGCGGCGGTGGACGACATCGACGGGAAGCTTGAGCTTCTTCGCCAGATCGGCCTGGGCCTTCTCGTCGTGGGGGACGAATTCATGGAGCGGCGGATCGAGGAAGCGGATCGTGGCCGGGCGGCCGTCGAGGGCCCGGAAGATCCCCTCGAAATCGTCCCGCTGGTAGGGGAGGAGCTTGGCGAGGGCTTCACGGCGGGCGTCGAGCGACTCGGCGAGGATCATCTCCCGCATCGCGTCGATCCGGTCGCCCTCGAAGAACATGTGCTCCGTCCGCGTCAGGCCGATCCCCTCGGCGCCGAAGGCGATCGCGTGTCGGACCTGCTCCGGGGTGTCGGCATTCGTACGGATGCCGAGCTTCCGGTGCTTGTCGGCGAGCTTCATGATGAAGGCGTAGTACTGGTAGACCTCCGAGTCTTCCGGCTTCATCGTGTTGGAGACGAGCACCTGCTTGAGCTCGCTGTCAGCGGTCTTGATGGCGCCGGCGAAGACCTCGCCGGTGCTGCCATTGATGGAGATGTCATCCCCCTCTTTCAGCGTCGTCGAACCGCAGACGAGTGTCCCCTTGGCGTAGTCGATGGAGATCGCACCAGCACCGGCCACGCACACCTTGCCCATCTGCCGGGCGACGAGGGCTGCGTGGCTGGAGACACCGCCGCGGCTGGTGAGGATTCCCTCGGCCGCGATCATGCCACGGAGATCCTCAGGTGAAGTCTCGACGCGGGCGAGGACGACCTTCTTCCCCTTCTCGGCGAGTTCCTCGGCCTTGGCAGCCGAGAAGACGAGCTGGCCGGTGGCGGCGCCGGGGCCTGCCGCCAAGCCGGTCGTCAGCACCCGGCCCGACTTCTTCGCCTTCTCGTAGTCGGCCCGGTCGAAGATCGGGGCGAGGAGCTGCGAGAGGGCATCCGGATCGGCGCTCTGGATGGCGTGCTCCGGGGTCATCAGCTTCTGCTTGACCATGTCGTGGGCGATCTTCACGTAGGCCAGCGCCGTCCGCTTGCCGTGGCGGGTCTGGAGCATGTAGAGCTTCTTCTTCTCCACCGTGAACTCGAAGTCCTGGACGTCGCCGAACTTCTTCTCGAGCTTTTCGCGGACCTTCTCGAGCTGCTTGTAGGTGTTGGCAAACTCCGGGTCGTGGGCCATCTCGACGACCGGCTTCGGGGTGCGAACGCCGGCAACGACGTCCTCTCCCTGGGCGTTGATGAGGTATTCGCCGTAGAAGATGTCCTCGCCGGTGGCCGGGTCACGGGTGAAGGCCACGCCGGTGGCGCAGTCATCCCCCATGTTGCCGAACACCATGCTCTGGACGTTGACGGCGGTGCCCCACTCGTCGGGGATCTTGTACTTGCGACGGTAGATGATGGCCCGCTCGTTCATCCAGCTGCCGAAGACGGCGGTGATGGCGCCGAGGAGCTGTTCGAAGGGATCCTGCGGGAAGGTCTTCCCGGTCCGTTCCTTGATGAGTTTCTGGAAGCGGTGGATGAGATCCTTGAGGTGATCCTCGGTCAGCGCCGTGTCTTCCTCGACATGGGCTTGGTGCTTGACCTTCTCCATCACCTCCTCAAACGGGTCGTGCTCGTTCTCGTGGCGCTTCTGCACCCCCATCACGACGTCGCCGTACATCTGGATGAAGCGGCGGTAGGAGTCGAAGGCGAAGCGGCCGTTGCCGGTGGCCTTCTTGAGGCCCTCGACCGTCTTGTCGTTGAGGCCGAGGTTGAGGATCGTGTCCATCATGCCAGGCATGCTGTCGCGGGCACCGGAGCGGACGCTCACGAGCAGCGCATTGGCCGGGTCGCCGAACTTCTTCCCGGTCTCCTTCTCGAGCATCTTGACGTAGTGGGCGATCTCCTCCTCGAGCCCCTTGGGGAACTTCTTCCCTGAGGTGTAGTAGTCGATGCACATCTGCGTCGTGATCGTGAACCCCGGGGGAACCGGAAGCCCGATCTTCGTCATCTGCGCGAGGTTGGCCCCCTTGCCACCGATGATCGCCTTCATGGTGCCGTCGCCGTCGCAGCGGTCGGCGCCGAAGTAATAGATCATCCGCCCAGGCTTGGACGCGGCGGGCTTCTTGGTGGCGGACTTCTTCGCGGACGATTTGGCCATGGGGGCGACGTGACCTTTCGGGGAGGGGGAAACCTGCGGGAAAAACGGGGTAAACCGGGTCGAATCTACGTTGACGTTTGCTGGGCGTCAACGCGACACGGCGATGGGGAAGCGGCGTGGGAGTGCCGGGGCTTTCCCCGCGGAAAACAGCCCTTTTCCTCCCGGGCTCCATGAGGCCCGCATGAGGGGGGGCTGCGGCGGGCGTCCCGCCGGCCCGGTCAGTGGTCGCACGCTGCCTCGATCCGGAAGGTGTCGCCGCCGACCTCCTCCGGTGCCCGGCCGAACTGGGCAAGGGCGTAGTTGGCGGAGGGCGAGCTGTTGGTCGAGAGCAGCCTGACCTGGATCCAGAGCGAGGACGTGCCGAGGCACCACTCGGGGAGGAGTTCGTCGATCGTCCACTCCTCTCCCCAGGCGTCGCGGTCGAGGTCGTCGCGGAGCGTCGTCCAGGTCTCGCCATCGGTGGAGAGATCGAGTGCGGAGGTGCCGCGGTTGTCGCCGTTGTGCATCCGGCGGTAGTCGTAGCAGGAGGTTCCGGCGGCAAGGAAGATCCGCGTGGAGGGGGCGGGGAAATCAAACCGGAAGACGAGCCTGCCGACGAGGTCGTCCTTCTCGGGGCACCAGTAGGAAATCCGCTGATAGAACTCCTCCTGCAGCCTGCGGACGTTGAACTGCTCCACGAGGGGGGTGTCGGCGCCCGGAAAGAAGACCGTGCGGAAGCTGAAGCTGAAATCTGGCCGTTGGATCGGTGAGGGACGAAACGTGTACAGGGGCGCATGTGGCCCGGTGCCTGCGAGGCTTGTCGGGGACGGGTTCTGGATCGGTGCGCCGGGCCGAAACTGTTTCCGGCCCGCGATCGCCGGAGCGAGCGAGGCCACGACAGGGATCGCGCCGAGTGTGGCCAGGCCGACAGCCGCCAGACGGCGCCGTGAGAGCACTCGTTTGGGGAACCGCGACGGGAACTCCCGCGCCTCGACCGCTTCCTGCCAGTTGGCATCGACGGCGAGCAGGTCGCCGAGGGCGGCCGAGAGTGCGGCGGCGTCGGGAAAGCGTCTGGAGGGGGCAGGCTCGAGGCAGCGATCGACGATCGTCGCCAGCGCCTTTGGAACCCCGCTCCCGACGTGCGACGCGAGGCAGGGGCGGTGGGCACGGATCCGATCGATGGCGAGTGGCAGCGGCACGTCGGCGGCGTCGAAGGGGGGGCTGCCGACGATGAGCTCATGGAGAATGATGCCGAGGGACCAGATGTCGCCGCGGATGCTGTCGGCCTCTGAAGAGTTGCCAAGGGCCTCGGGGGGCATGTACTGGAGCGTGCCGAGGAGCTGGCCGGTGTGGGTCAGGGAGGTGGCAAATGGAACCGCTCCCGTGGCCCGGGCGACGCCGAAGTCGATGACTTTGGGGAGACGATCCGAGCCGACGAGGATGTTCCTCGGCTTGAGGTCGCGGTGGGCGATTCCTTGGGCGTGCCCGGCGGCGACGGCCTCACAGACCTCGCAGAAGAGGCTCACGCGGTCGCGGAGGGGGAGCTGGGCGGCATGGTCCGTGATCGGGGTGGCATCGGGGACCAAGTCCATGATGAACCAGACCGATCGGGCGCTCCCTTCCTCGAGGATGCCGGCGGTATGGAGGCGGCAGATGGCCGGATGGTGGAGCGAGGCGAGGATCTCGAGCTCACGGAGGAATCGTTTGGCATGGTCGGAGTTGAGTCGCTCCGGCTTCTGCACCTTCACGGCGACCGACTGCTTCGTGAAGGTCTGCCGCCCCTCGTAGACGCGCGCCATCCCCCCTTCGCCGAGGACGCGGAGGAGGCTCGCGCCGCCGAGTTGCCGGCCGATGAGCGGGTCGGTGCGGGTTGGATCCTCGTGGGCGTGGATGATCGACCAGATCGTGTCGAGATCGAAGCCGGCATCCCCCGGTGTCTCGGCGGCAGCCCCGGACCGGGGCGTCTCGCCGGCGGTGTCGTCCGGGGGGCGTGGATCGGGTGAGTTGGGGCTGGGAAGCGCATCCATGGCGTGGTCGAGGTGGCGTGGCGGACGGCGTGGATGAGGTCGGTATCTATCCAGCGGCCGGTGTCACCGATCTTGTTGTCGAGGGATCCTCGCAGATCAATACGGTCGTGCTCACAGCAAGCGGTGGTGTACCGATCCCATCCGGCGTGCATGTCGATTCGAGCGTCGATCGCTCGATCATCACAGGCGGGATCTCGGCGGCCAGTGGAGCAGTCTCGATCGGCTCTGCAGACATCGTGCTTGGCGCCGGAGTCGCGACAAAGGGTTCACAGAGCTATGCCGGCAAGGTGACCGTCAACGGCAATGTGTCGTTGTCGGCGGGCAATTCGCCTATTGGCTTTGGCGGACCGATCGATGGAGCAGGCACCTCCAAGGCAACACTGGTGGTGGAGACGTTCGGGCCAGTCGGTTTCGCTGGCGGTGTCGGAAAAGGCGTCGCACTCGAGTCACTGGCGGTGATCGGAGGAGGAACCACCCGCATCGACGGCGGGCTTGTGACAGCGGGGAAGATCGCTCTCGGCGGCGTGGAACTCGGTGCCGATGCAAGTCTCATCGCTTCGAAATCGACACTTGTCGTGTCTGGCCCAGTCGAGAGCGCTGATGGAGTGCGGGCTGATCTCGAAGTGTCGGCGGTCGGCACGATGACCTTCACGGGGGCGATCGGGAGCACAAGGCCTCTGGGTTCGCTCACGATTTCCGCCGCGTCGGAGGCCGCGTTCGCCGGGCTCGTACGAATCGACGGTAGAAACGCCGCCGCCCAGTCCAACGGGCTGGTGTTGGCACGAGGAGTGTCGAAAGTCGATATCACATCCCCTGGAAGTTCGGTGATCGGAAGCCGCGGGGTGGGGATCGCTCTCGGGGGCGACAACACCGCGTCGACGCTTTCTGGATTCACGATCAGCGGATGCACAGGAGACGGCCTCCAACTGGCATCGGGCTCCTACGCCGGCACCGCGATCAGCGGCATCACCTCGACGAGCAACCGGCACGGGGTGCGGGTTCTCGATGGTGCGGGCGATTTGTTGATTCAGGACAGCCGTTTCTCGGGAAACTTCGGAACGGGCGTGCATGTGGTGGGGACCGCGACGGCCAACGTCGCCATCCGTAACTGCCTGATCGGCGTCGGCGAAGGAGGCAACACCCCACTGGGCAATGTCAATTACGGTTTGCTCGTGTCTGGGGGTAGGGGGATATCGATCGTCGGCAGCACGATCGGCGCCAATGCGATGCTCGGTATCGTTGTCATGGGGGGCGCCAACAACACAGTTATTGATGATTGCCGCATCGGATTCGGTGCCGACGGGACGACCGGCAACGGCAATGGAAAGAGTGGCGTGTGGGTGCTTGGGGGAGCGACGGGCACGCAGGTGACTCGCTGCCTGATCGGCTGGAACGGCTACGCCGGCGTGCAGGTTTCGGACGGCTGCACCGGGACAGTCGTCGGTGGAATCGGGAGCCTCGGGAATATGATCTCGCACAATTATTCATTCGGCGTGACATTCGACGGCACTGTGACCGGGTCGAAGGCGATCGGCAACACGATCCGCGCCAATGCCGTCTACGGGATGTACGTCAACGGCGCGAAGGGTCTTGCAATCGGTGCTCCGACAGCTGGCGAAGGCAACATCATCGAGGAATCCCTCCAGGGAGTCGTGATTGGCGGTGCGCTTGCAGACACGGCAATCAGCTCAAACACGATCCGCAAAAACCCCTCCGGTGGGATCGTGATGCTCGTTGCCAACGGCTTGACGGTGGCCGAAGGAAACGTTATCTCCGGAAACACGTCGTTTGGCATCTTCGCCTACGGTGATTCCACCGGTTCAGCAATCCGAGGTTCCCTGCTTTCGAATCAGGCAGTTGGTATCTATCTCTGCGAAGCGAGCAACCTGCTGATCGGGAGCCCGAGCGGCGCCGATGTGAATTCGGCAACCGCCGGGAACACGATCACGGGCAACACGAGCGTGGGAATCAGGATCGAGGGATCAAGGTCGGCCTCAAATGCGATCCTGTCGAACGCGATCTACGGGAACGGGAGTTTCGGCCTGTTGTGGGATGAGTCCGTACCCGCGCCCCCTGCCCCAGTCCTGACTTCGGTATCGACCACCACCGTCGCGGGAGTGATCAACGCTCCGGCCGGCACGTACCGGATCCAAGTGTTCAGCACGGCGCCGAGTCAGCAAAAGACCGGCATGGCGATTCAGGGCCAAACGCTGCTGGCAGTGAGGGACTGGACTATTTCTGCAGAGGGCTTGCCATTCACTCTTTCCGACATCGCTGGCCTCTCCTCGCAGACCTGGGTCACGGCAACCGTGACTTGGCTCGAAGGCGGGACCGCCAGGGCCACATCGACATTCTCCGCTGGGCGATACGTGCCTTGATTGATACACGGCACGAGATCAGCCCCCCTGCCCTGCCGCGTCGGCGCGGCGGATCGCCTCCTCCACCATCCCGGCCGTCACCGGGAACGGCTCGTTGTGCGTCACCTCCCCGGGCTGCACCGCACGCTCCGCGATCCGGCGGAGCATCGCCCCGTCGATCCCGCCGAGGCCGATCTGGGCAAGCGTCACCGGCAAGCCGACCGATCGGCAGAAGGCGACGACCTCGTCGATCTCTCCGGCCGGCGCATCCTCGAGGCAAAGCTGCGCGAGCGTCCCGAAGGCGACCCTTTCCCCATGGAGGGCGGCGTGGCACCCGGGGGCGACTGTCAAACCGTTGTGAAGCCCATGGGCCGCCGCCAGCCCCGCTGATTCAAAACCCAAGCCCGAAAGAAGCGTGTTGGCCTCCACGATCCGCTCGCAGGCCGCTCGGGGCCCAGCGTCCATCGCGCCGGCACCGGGCTGTTGAGCGGTCCGCTGCGCCGCAAGCGCCGCAGCGCCATCCTCCCGGAGCGTTCTCCAACAGAGTTCGGCAAGCGCCAGTGCCGCGCGAGTCGTCGTCCCCCCACGGCTATGGATCGCTCCCGAGCGGGCACACGCCCGGGCCTCGAACCAGGTCGAGAGGGCATCCCCCATCCCCGCCACGAGATAGCGGTCGGGCGCGGCGAGGATGACGTCGGTGTCGACGAGGACAAGAGCGGGATTGCGCGGATGGAGCCGCACCTCCTCCACGACGCCCGCGTCGCTGTAGACGACGGAGAGCGCGCTGGTGGGGGCGTCGGTCGACGCGATCGTCGGGAGAGAAACGATGTCGAGATCGAGTTCCGCCGCCACCGCGCGGGCCGTGTCGATCGCCTTTCCGCCACCAGCCCCGACGATCGTCCGGGCCGAGAGGCGCCTCGCCACAGCCGCCACGGCGGCGATTTCGCGCCGGGAACATTCGCCGCCGAAGGGATGGATGGTAGGGACGAAGCCGGCGCGCTTGAGCGACTGCTCCCAGATCGCGCCGAGCTGACGGATCGCCGAGGCACCGGCGAGAACGAACACCGGCCCCTCGAGCCCGAGCTGCGTGATCTCAGCAGCGAGTGCGCCTGCCACCCCCGGTCCCTGCACATACCGCGACGGCCCCGCAAACACCTCAGCCATGGTCTGGTTCCTGAAGGATCGGTCTGTGTCTGCCGCCGCCGACCGCCTGCGTCGGGCCTGAAAGTTCGGCGCCCCGCGGTCACGCGCCGGGCAGCGGTCTCACTCCGACGTGCCGAGCCAGCGATCGATGATCGTGTTGATGGCGCCATCTTCCTTCATCGCGAGGATCACGGTGTTGAGCCGCTCGCGGAGCGGGCTCGCCGCCGGGACCACGATCCCGAAGTCGAACGATTCGAACACCGGCCCCACCAGCCGGTAGTTGGCACGCCCCGGCCGCGAGATCGCATGACGGAGGGTGTGGTTCTCGGCGACGACCGCCTCCACCTCACCTGCATCCGCCGCCTCGAACACCTCGTCGAGCGTGCGGTATTCCATCGCGATGCCACTCCGCACGCGGATCGCCGGGCCCGACACCCCCCCGGCTTGCGTGCCGATCACCCTGCCGGCCATGTCACGCGGCCCGTGGATCGTGCCCCCGATCCGTTCGGCGGTGAGCGTCGCCGCGAGGCTTCCGGTGAACAGGGCGATGAGCACAGTACCGACGAGCATCCATGCCGTCGCCAGGATCCGCCCTGGCACCGTATCGACATGCTTGTCGTCGCAGCCACTGGCGATCAGCGTGCTGATCCCCCACCACGTTCCCTCCCACACCCCCTGCCGCCAGTCGCGTGGAAAACTCTTGTCGTTGACGCCGCGCTCGCACCACCAGAGCACATGCCCGACGAGCACCGTGAGGAGGACGAGCCCGGCAAGCAACTGCAAGGCCTCACGCGTGAACAGGATCGACAGCGGAGCGAGCCAGGATTCGTCGTCGGTCTTCGGCACCGCGATCCGCAGTCCCGAATGGAACACCGAGTGGGTGAAATCGAATTCATCCTCACGCTCGCGCGTCATCGCCACCGGCCCGAGGAACAGATCGGACTCCCCCCGTCGTAGAGCCTCGAGCCCCTCGGCGATCGAGTCCTTGACGACATACTCGGTGGTCACGCCGAGCCGGAGCGAAATGTCGTCCCACATGTCGACCGATGGCCCTGTCGGCTTGCCGTCGGTGAGGCCGAGGGTCACCCCCACCGGCGCCACCCCGACCCGGAGCGTTTCAGCAGCAAAGACCGAGTCGCCTTCACCACCGGCAAGGCATGCCGCAAAAAAGAGAGTGGTCACGGCGGCAACACGCCGTCCCCCCCAGGTAGCCGCTGCCACAAGCATTCCTCCCAAGGCCAGCAATCCCAACGCCACCGGCAGCACGCCGGGCGGGAGCGTTGTCGACGCCCCGGTCGCGAGCGCCTCCATGCCCCCCTCAGCCACGCCCCTCCCGGCCAGTGTGACCAGGAGCAGCGGCATGCTGTTATGGATCGAGTGGAGCACGATCGCCGGCAGGATGCTTCCGGTGGCGACACGCAGCACGCCTGCCACGATCCCGAGTGCAAAGGTCGCCGGCATCCGCTCGGGAAGCAGATGGGCCACCGCAAAGAGGGCCGCCTGCACGACGACCGCGGTCGCGAGCCGCCGCTGCGACGGCCGTTCGCCGGAGAGCGCCGAGAGGAGCCAGCCACGGAAGAGGAGTTCCTCGGCCACCGGGGGCACAATCGCCATGAGCGTCCAGGAGACCCACCACGGATGCTGCTGAATCAGGCCGATGAGTCGGGCGGAGAGGCTGCGGATCGCGGGCGAGACCTCCGTCCCCTGAACCGCGAGCATCACCACGGCGGAGACGATGAACAAACCCGCACCGAGCGATGCCGCCCCGAGACTCTCCGCCGCCGTCCGGCCGGCCGAGCGGGGAAGGACGAGGCCGAGCGTCCGCACGACGTCGATTCGCTGCCAGGCGAGCATCGCCAGGAGCGGCAACACGACGGCCACCCCCTGATGGATCGGGATGCCGAGGAGGAGATTCTCCGGAGTGAGGGCCTGGACATACCACAGCGCCGCCAGACCCGCCACGACGGGCATGATCCCCTGGGGCACCGTCGGCACCAGTCGCGGGGCAGGCCGGGCAAACAGGCCGGTCGCCGCATCCGGGCCCCGGAAGAGGATCTCCTCGTCGGTGAGGAGATGGGCCGTGCCCATGAGGAGCAGCCAGGTGAGGCCGGCCGAGGAGAGGAGGGTCAGTAGCAGCGGCACCACCGCGCCGACGAGCCCGACGTCCTGATGCACCCCCCCAGCCAGCGCGTCGCGGGCCACCATCACCTGCCCTGTGAAGGGCACAAGCGCCAGCGCCCCGTCGCCGCGGAGACCTGGCACGAGCGCCGTCCCAGCCAGCGCAGCGACCAGGAGGATCACCGGCGTGAGCGTGTTTTGCGCCTCCTTGCCACTCTTCGAGGCCGTCGTCACCGCCAGACAGGTCGCCGCGGCCAACGCTGCCAGCCCGACAAAGGCCACCACCGTGACCAACGCCCCCACACCGAGCACCGGCAGTCGGGAGAGCGCACCCGCCGGGAGGAATCGCAGGCCCACGGCCGTCGTCAGGGCGATCGAGAGGCAGTTGGCAGCCAAGGTCGCAAGCGTCACGGCGTAGACCGCCAGGAACTTGCCGAACACGATGCTCCCCGTGCTGCAGGGGGCCATCAGCAGGGTCTCGATCGTGCCCCGCTCCTTCTCGCCGGCGATCGCGTCGATCGCCGGGTAGAAGGCGCCGGTCATCGTCAGCACCGCAAGCAACACCAGGATCGATGCGGTCAGGGCGGGGAGGATTGTCTCGGTGGCGATTCCGCCCGGGCCGGCCGCCTCGCCGAGGTAGCGGATGCGGAGCGGCCGCAGCAGGCTCTCGGGCAGCCCCGCGTCCGCCACGCGTCGCTGGCGGGCATCCTCGGCGACACGGCGCATCACCTCCTCGAACTGCTCCCGCGTGCGCCGTTCGACCGGCCGCATCGAGGGGAACTGGACATCGAGATCGACAGTGCCAAGGCCATGGAGCGCGGCGACGAGCCCTTCCGGTGCAGTCACCCACACATCGGCCGCGCCATCCTCGACGGCCGCCACCGCCGTGATCGGATCGGCACGGAAGACAGTCGCCCCCGAAGGCCATGCCCCCGCCGCCGCTCCTTCCGGTCTCCCCGCGATCACTGCCGCTTCGATGAGCGGGGCGAGCGCAGCGGCGTCGGGCCCGCTCATCGCAACCTTCAGCGGTATCGGTGCCTGACGGGCCTCGAGATCGGTGACGGCCGTCCGCACGCCGAGGGCGCTTGAGAGCGCGACGATTGGATAGGTCACCATCGGCAGCAGGAGCGTGACAAGCAGCGTGCGCCGATCGCGGACAAACTCCAGCAGATCTCTGCGGGCGATGGCCCAGGCCGCACCGAAGCCACTCTCGGTGCCGGAGGGAGGAGCGGAAGGGGTCATTCGGACTTTGCCTCCCCCACTGCCGCGAAGAAGGCCTCCTCGAGTCCGCCGGCACGCCCCACGAATTCCGCGCGCGTACCGGCCGCCACCACGCGGCCGCCATGGATCGCCACAAACCGGTCGCAGCGGTCCTCGATCTCGTTGAGGCGGTGCGTGGAGAGGAGAATCGCCCGGCCGGCGTCGCGCAGCCCCGAGAGGAAAGTGAGCAGGTCGCGCGATCCGAGCACGTCGAGGGCGCTGGTCGGCTCGTCGAGGACCAGCGCCGGTGGGTCGTGGACGAGCGCCCGCCCCACGCTCACCCGCTGCCGCTGCCCCGAGGAGAGGCGGCCGGCGGGGCGATCGGCGCACTTGCCCAGGTCGAGCACGTCGATGAGCTGCTCCACGCGGGCCTCGAGAAGCGGTGTGCCGAGGCCGTGGAGAGCGCCGAAGGAACTGAGGATCTCGCGGGGCGAGAGCCGGTCGGGCACGCCGGTCGTCGCCGAGACGTAGCCCAGCGCCCGCCGCGCGCCGACTGGATCGATCGCCACATCGTGCCCCGCCACCCGCGCCGTCCCCGAGGTCGGCCGGAGGAGCGTGGCGAGCATCCGCAGCGTCGTCGTCTTGCCGGCGCCGTTGGCGCCGAGGAGCCCCACCATCTCCCCGGGCTGGACGGCGAATGACACCCCGTCGACCGCCCTGACGATTCCACCCATGCTCGAGCGGTAGTGCTTCACGAGATCGATCACCTCGATCATGTCAGCTCTCCTCGCTCGGGGGAAATTGCCGCCACTCAAGGATGGCAAGCGCCAGGGCGAGGAAGACCACCGCCAGCACGAACACCGCCGCCACCTGCATCCAGGGAGGGTTGATGTCGATGAGGAGCTGCATCTCAGGCATCGAATAGAGTTGCCGCCTCCAGCCCATCCACCGCACGAGGAGCGTCCGCAGACGAAGGGCCACGGTGAGCTGATTGACCACCGCGGGAATGAAGCCGGCGAGGTATTCGACGACGAGCGCCACGCCCACCCCGGCAACGAGCGCCTTCTTGGGGATGATCACGGCCGGCAGGGCGAACAATGCCGCGCGACCGATGCACGACAGGCCGATGAGCCCGATGAAGGGCCAGAGGACAGCCCAGCCCCCCGCGATGGCGCCGCTCACGAGCGCCAGGAGCAGGGCCGAGAGTGCCACGGAGCCGGTCCAGACGACGGCGGCGAGATAGGTGCCCAGGAGCAGGGAGCGGCGGCCGCCGGGGCGCACCGCGACATGCACCCACGTGCCCCGTTCCAGCTCGTCGGCGACCACGGGGCACATCGTCACCAGCAGCCCGAGCATGCACACCGCCTCGGGCACCAGCGCGTAGAGCAGCGGGGCGCCATAGTGAAAGGGGAGCGTGCGGCCGCTGGCCTTCATCGCCGCCAGAAGGATCGCCGTGGGGAAGACGACGCCGAGGGCCGCCATCGCCAGCCGCGGCGGCGTCAGGAGGCGACCAAGCTGGAAGCGGGCGACGGCCAGAATCGCCGCCAGCGCCGGGATCGGGGGGGGCGTCTCGGGAGCCGCGACCGACGGTCGTGATGCGGGGGTCATGACGTCACTCCCCGATGGATCTGCACCAGGCGCCCGAAGATTCCTTCGAGGGAGCGATCCCCCGGCACCAGTTCGCTGACGAGGATCCCCTCGGCGACCGCCGCTGCGCCGATCCGTTCGGCAAAGTCGCGGGGGGCCCGCGTGGCGACAACGAACGTGTCGGTGCCGACAAACCGCACCGAGTCGGCGTCAGCCGAGGCGCAGGCCATCTCCGCAAGCCTCCGCGGCGCCGACGAGACCACGCGGACTTCCGATGGGAGCGTGTCGATCAGGCGACGGATTTCGTCGACCGGTCCGCTGGCCACGAGCCTGCCGCCGAGGATCACCGCCAAGCCCGCCTGGAGCGCCTCAACCTCGTGGAGGAGATGGCTGGCGACGAGGAGGCTGCGGGAGTGCGCCCAGGTGCGGACAAGCGACACCAACTCGTGGCGGGCCACCGGATCAAGGCCGTCGAACGGCTCGTCGAGGACGAGCAGGTCGGGGTCGTGGGCGATCGCACCGGCCAGCTTCGCCCGTTGCCTCATCCCCTTGGAGAGCGTCGATAGGGGACGATTGACCGCCTCGCCGAGGCCGACCTGTTCGAGCGTCCGGTCGGCCCGTCTGGAGGCGGACTCCGGGGTGAAACCGGAGAGCTGCACGAGATAACGCACCCATTCCCGGGGAGTGGCGTTGCGTTCGGTGAGATCGGAGGCGGGGCAGTAGCCGATCCGACGGAGCACGCGGGAGTTGAAGAACGGCCGCTCGCCGAACACGCGCACGTCTCCCATCGACGGTCGCAGTTGGCCGGTGACGAGACCGAGGAAGGTCGTCTTGCCAGCGCCGTTGGGGCCGAGCAGGCCATACGCCCCCGAGCCCAGCTCGACCGTGACGTCGTTGACGCCGATCACGGTGCCGTAGAGTTTGGTGACGTGGGTGAGGGAGATCATGCGCGTGCGGCCGGAGGCTGGCGGAGCGGATCAAACGCGGGCAGGGGCATCGACCCGCCACCAGAGGACGGCAGCCGACACCACCGACACCACACAGAGCGACAGCAGCGGCGGAAGGATCGCCTGCCATCGGGTCTCGATGCCGAAGATCCATGCCTGGATCACGCCGAGGGCGTGGTAAGGGGAAAGCCAGGCCCAGCGGTCGATCGTCCGGTCGAGGCCGGCCGCCTTCGACAGCCAGCGGAACTGCCGGAGGTCGGGCGGGCGGCCGTTCCGTGCCGTGGCGACCATGCCGGTCAGGGAGCCGCCGGTATCGCGAGCCGTGGCGACCGTCTGATCGCTGTCGCGGAGCATGTCGGCGGTGGTCAGCGACGTATGGGCGATCCAGCAGGCCGCCCAGGTGGCAAACCAGGCGAAGCTGGCGATCCGGCTTTCGGCGGTCAGCGACGAGTAGGCCAGCGCCATCAGGATCGTGGGGATGGCAAGCGCGGCGCTTGCGAGCATGATCCGCAGCGGCAGATCCCAGGTCGTCAGGGCAACGGCGATGCTCGGGCTCACGGCCACCCCCATCACCCACAGGCTGAGGGCCGGCAGCATGGTGATGGTGGCGACTAGAAGCGCGAGAATGAGCAGCTTCCCGAAGACGTACTCAAGCTTTCCCACGGGCCTCGTGAAGTAGATCAGCCAGGCCTTCGCACGCAGATCTCGCGATACCAGCGCCGGGGCGACGAGCCCCACGACGACCGCCAGAAGGATCGCCTGGGGGGAACGCATGAAGGCGAGAAGGAGCCGCGACCAGACCGCGCGCCTCGTCCGGTCGGCTTCCGCCTGCGGTCCCCCGTGACGCTCGGCGGCAGCCGACATCCCGGCAGGCTGCTCGCCAAGCGTCTGGGCGATCACGCTGCCGAGAATACCCACCCCGTCGAGAGTCTCGCCGTGTCGCGCCGTCTCGCGCAGCGTCGCCAGACGTCCCTCGTCGACCGCCTGCTCGAAGGCGAAGAAACTGCCGGCGAACACCAGCGCTGGGCTCCAGGCGAAGAACACCGCCCGGCGGAGCCAGCGGCTCGTCCACGCCAGCCGGATGCCGGTCGTGGCGATCACCAGGATGGCGGCAAGGGTTCCGCGGCGCTGCCCCTGCCAGGGACGGTAGCCGACGTCATGGAGTGGCATCGGCCACCTCCCTTCCCCGTCCGGCCCCGTCGGCAACGGCCGCGCCTTTGAGGGCCTCGAGGAAGACCTCCTCGAGCGGTCGCCGTGCCGGTTCGAGCGACCGGACGCGGACATTCAACCGCTCCGCCTCCTGCCACACCACCCGCAGGGTCTCCGGATCGGACACCTGCAGGAGGATCGTGCCGGAATCGGCCTCCTCCGTCGGAATGCCCCCTTCATGCCCGAGCGCACGGCGTGCCGGAATCCCGCGCGCGGCGAGCCTGACGATCAGGTCGTCGATGGCCCCGGCAACTTCGAGCCGCTCCTCCGGCAGCGGCGGGTGGGTGAGGTCGTGGATCGTGCCGGCGAGACGAACGCGGCCACCGGCGAGAACGATCACCGAATCGCAGATCGACTGCACGTCGGGAAGGACATGGGTGGAGACGAGGATCGTCTTGCCATGATCACGTGCGAGAGTGGTGAGCCTGCCGAGCATCGCCCGCCGCTCGATCGGATCGAGCCCGTTGGTCGGTTCGTCGAGGATCATCATCCGTGGGTCATGGACGATCGCCGCCGCGAACGACACCTTCTGCTTCATCCCCACCGAGAGCGTCTCGATCGCCCGATAGCGTTCCTGGCCGGCATCGCACCAGTCGAGCACCTCGTGGGCCCGTCGCAGCGCCTCGGTGCCCGGGAGGCCGCAGAGTCTGGCGGCGTAACAGACCATTTCCACCCCCGAGAGGCCGGGAATCGAGCATTCGTCCTCCGGCACGACGCCGACCATCTGCCGGACGCGGCGCGGCTCCTTCCGCGGGTCGAGGCCGAACACCCGCACGCTCCCCTCGGCGAGTCGCACGAGGCCGAGGATCGACTTCACCAGCGTGCTCTTGCCGGCACCGTTGGGGCCGACAAGCCCGGTGATCCCCGGCGGCACCAGCAGCGACACCCGGTCGAGAACGGTGCGGCGTCCGTACCGCTTCACGATTCCCGTGGCCCGCACCGGCTCTTCCACGGGTGACGATCCGATCATGCGAGTTGAATGCCCGGGCTGCTGCGACTGTCTGGAGTCTTCGACCGACCTGCCGACCGGATCAACCGTCCATCACTTCCGCTTCCTTCGTCCTCGCCAGATCCCCCACCTTGGCCTCGTAGGACTTGGTGAGTTCCTGCACCTCCTCCTTGGTGGAGTCGCAGTCGTCCTCGGTGAGGGTGCCGTCGGTCTTCTCGGTGTCGGCCGCCTTGTTGGCGTCGCGGCGGACGTTGCGGATCGCGACCCGTGCCTCCTCGGCCAGTTCCTTGATCCGCGCAGTCATCTTCTTGCGGACGTCGGTCGACAGGGCCGGGATCGTGATCCGGATCACACGGCCGTCGCTCTGCGGGTTGAAGCCGAGGTCGGAGGCCTGGATCGCCTTCTCGATGTCCTTGATGGTGCCCGGATCGAAGGGGCGGACGACAATCTGGTTCGGCTCCGGGGCCCCGACGCTCGCCAGCGCCTTGATCGGCGTCGGGGATCCGTAGACCTCCACGCGGAGGGAGTCGACGAGGCCCGGATTGGCACGGCCGGTGCGGATGCCGGTGAGGGAGTGACGGAAGACATCGACCGCTTTCTCCATCCGTTCCTCGGCGTCCATGAGGATCTCGTCGGCCGGCATGCAGGCACTCCTTCGGGGCGGGGGCGTGGGGTGTGGGGGAGGCGACACAAAGCGGGTTTGTCCACCATCGCCACGAACGACACAATTCTCGCGGTGCCGTGGGGAGCACGCAAGCGTTCGTGGGTTTCCCGCTCCGCCGCCGCTCCACAATAAAGACCGTACCGACGTCTCCACTCGCTTTCTCCACTTCGAGGCCGCCATGCCTGCCCTCCTCCATCGGTCGTCGCCGCTCCCTGGTCCGGTGAGCAATCCCCGCGGGCTGCTTGTCGCCCTCGTGTCGGTGGTGATGCTTTCGGGGGGGGGGCGGGCCACTGCTCATGCCGCCGATCCGGCCAGCCCCGCGGCAGCGGCGGTCGTCCAGACGCCGGTCGCCATCGAACGCCGTCTCCCCCCTAAGGCCCCGCCGGTCGGGGACCTCGTCGCCAAACTCGATGAGGGGAAGCGTGCCGCCTGGGAGCGGGTGCCTGAGCGGCTCGAAGCGGTCGAGGGGAGGATCGCCCTGACCCCGTTCGCCGACGAGGCCGTTCGAGCGGAGGTGGAGGTTTTCACCAAGGCCGTGGCCTATGCCCTGGAGTGCGGTGAGTGGTGGGAGCCGCAGCATCTGGAACGGGCGACCTGGGCGCTCGACGAGGCGGAACGCCGGCTCGACGAATCAGCCGCGGGGCGGATGGGCTGGCGCGACGGAGGATTCGTGCCGCTGGCCTACCGCTCCCGGATCGACGGCTCGGCGCAGCCCTACGGGATCGTCGTGCCGGAGGGGCTCGACCGCTCCAAGCCGTTGCCGGTGTGGATCTGGCTCCACGGTCGCGGCGAGCGCGACACCGATCTCCACTTCCTCTGGCAGAAGGCCCGCAAGACCGGCGAGTTCTTCCCCGCAGACGCCGTCGTGCTCCATCCCTTCGGCCGCTACTGCAACGGCTGGAAAGGGCCCGGGGCGGTTGATGTCTTCGAGGCCCTCGACGCCCTCGATCGGGTCATCCCCGTCGACCGTGATCGGGTGGTGCTCGCCGGATTCTCGATGGGAGGGGCAGGGGCTTGGGAGATCGGAGCCCGCCGCACCGACCGGTTCTGCGCCGTTCATGGAGGCGCCGGCTTCGTCGACACCTCGCGCTTCATCGGCATCAAGCCTGGCGACGTGCCCCCGTGGGAGTCGCGCCTCTGGCTCCTCACCGACGTGCCGCCGGTGGCCCGCAATCTCCTCAATCTCCCGGTGGTCGCCTACTCCGGCGAGAACGACGGCCAGCGGGCCGCCAGCGAGATCATGGTGGCGACGCTCGCCGCCGAGGGGCGCGAGATCCCCCATGTGATCGGCGTCGGAATGGAGCACCGCTACGACGATCCCTCGCGCGCTGCGATCGCCGAATTCCTCGCGCCGGCCGTGGCCGCCGGCCGCCCGCGCTCTCCCGACACCGTCCACTGGGCCGGCACGACTCTCGCCGATGGCGGCGCCTGGTGGGTCGAGCCGCTCGGCCTCGGCGAGCACTGTGCGCCCGCGCGGATCGACGCCGTGCGCTCGTCGGAGGCGTCGCGCCTCGACGTCACGACGGTGAACGTCACTGCCGTGCATTTCCGCGACCTCCCCGCACGCTGCCGGATCGACATCGACGGCACGGTGATCAATCACGGCGAGGATACCGATGGGAATGCGGTGGTCCTCGCCCGTGCCGGGCTCGCTCCCGAAGGCGCCTGGGGCGTGGTCGATGCGGCCGCGCTCCCGCCGAAGCGCAAGCGGCCCGGGCTCACCGGCCCGATCGACGAGGCGTTCGACGCGCCGTTCGTCGTCGTGCCGCCGGTCGGGCCCGGCCTTTCGCCCGCGGTCGACCGGTTCGCGGCGGAGGTGTTTGCCCACCTCAAGCGCCGCTGGCACGATCTCTACCGGGGCGCACTCCCGGTCGTGGAGGCGAAGGATGTCACCGACGAGATCCTCCGCACGAAGCACCTCATCCTCTTCGGC
>CANGIH010000005.1 GCA_947453875.1 Planctomycetaceae bacterium
CATCTTCTTGGTCGCCTCGTCGGCCTTCGCCTTGGCCCGCTCGATCTGCTGCGCCGCCTGGGCGACCGCCTGATCGGCGGCGGCCCGGGCTGCCGCGGCGGCGACCGCAGCGGCCTCGAAGCTCTTGAGGGCCTCGGCGGCGGCCGCGTCCCCGGCGCTCGACGCGGCGACAATCGCGAAGGCGTCCTTCCCGGCGACCGTCCCCTCCATCGCCGCCACGACGGCGGCGGCGGCCTTCGTCGCCGCCTCGTGGGCCGTGGTCGATTGGGCGAGCGCCGTGCCTGCAGCCTGGGCCATCGCCGCCGCCTCGTCGGCGGCTGCCAGAGCCGTCTTGGCCGCCTCGGCCTTTTCGCCAAGCGTCTTTTCGGCGGCGGCAAACTTCTCGTTCGACTGCGTCATTTCGGTTGTGGCGGCCTCAATCGCCTTCTCGGCGGCGGTCACCTGGGCCTTGCCGTATTCCAGGTCCTGCTTGCGGACGGCCGAATCGACCTCGGCCCGTCGCAGCTTCTCGGCAATCCGTACATCTCCCTTCCACTCGGCGACCATCGCCCCGTCGGCGACGTTCCAGAGCTTCACCCCCGGCACCGTCCCCACCGTCGCCAGCCGCGAGCCGTCGGCCTTCAGGGCCATGCCGCCGAGCGCGCCGCCATGGGCGAATTGCCGCACGACCGCGGCCCCCTCGACATTCCAAAGGCGCACGATGCCATCGGCGCCCCCGGCGAGAAGGTGGCCTGAGAGGGTGGGGGTGTCGGCGAGCGCCGCGACAGGGCCAGCCCCGGCGTTCAGTTCCTTGATCGGCTTGGGCGCCGCGACGACCGGATCGACCGGCGGTGCCGGAAGCGGGAGGGCGAACGTGCGGATGACCCCGTCAGCCTCGGCGATCGCCAATTGCGAGCCTGCGGCGGTCACGGCGAGGGCCCGGACTCCGGCCGGCCGCATGAACCGCCCCGACACGTTTCCGTCGACGGAGTGCGTGGCCACGACGCTGCCGTCGGCACCAGCCGAGTAGACCGTGGCGCCGTCAGCCGAGAGGGCGATCGCCGCGACCGGAGCGGTGTGGGCCCTGAATGCCCGGCGGACCGCGCCGCTCGCACCGTCGACGAGGATCACACTGCCGTCCGGACGACCGCAGGCGGCGCTTCCGCCGGCCGAAGCCATCGAGGTGACTCCGGCCGTCTCCGCCACCTCGGCCAGCCGAGCGGCACGTCGGCGTTCCCAGAGTTTCACGGTGCGGAACGAGCCGGAGGCGAGCATGTCGTCGTTGGGGGCCATCGCAAGCGAGAGGATCGTATCGCGATGCGCCGTGTCGGCAGCGACGCCGCCGTCGGCGGTGGCAGGATCGACAAGCGCCCCGAGGAGGGCTCCGGTGCTGCTGTCATAGAGGCTCAAGCGACCGCCTCGGGCGGCGGCGGTGACCCGGCCGTCGTCGCTCATCGCCACCGCCAGAATCCCGCCTGTGCCGGCGGGGATCGGCCGCCACGTGATCGGTTTCTTCTGCATCGCGGGGCCGGCGACGGCCCCTTCGTTGATCCAGCGTTCGAGGAGGCCGAGTTGCTCCGGCGTCATTGCCTTTGCCCCCACCTTGTTCTCCGGCGGAGGCATGAAGTCCTCCTGGAGGTGGGCCGAGCGGAGGAATACCGGGCTCTCCGCCGCCTTGCCGGCGACGACGCCGGGCCCGGAGTCACCGCCGGTGAGAATGCCCTTGAGGGAGTCGAGGATCAGGCCCCCCTCGTGGATCTTGGGGTTGTGGCAGGCGGTGCAATTGGCCGCGAGGACCGGGAGGATTTCGTCCTGGAAGCGCACGGCGTCGCTCCGCACTGGCGCCGTGATCGGCAGGCCATCGGCTGGGGCGACCAGCGGCGCAAGGAGCACCGCGGCTGGAGCAGCCATCAGGCGTGCGAGGGCGGTACGGAATCGGTGGTTGATCATCGGTCTCATCTCCTCGTTCGCTTCCCCGCGGACCCGATCGGATCCGCACCCTTCCGCGTGCGCGTGTCCTCGACGCACTCTGCCGCCTCTGCCGCACATCTCACGGCGCCTCGACGACCACAGGAACCTTGCGTTCGGTAACGACATCCCGATCGTAAAACTTGACCTTACCCTTCAGGACCAACTCGTAGCGGCCAGGGGGAGTTTCGCCGGTCGTGACGACCTTGAGGCCTCCCTGGGCCTGATCCCCCGGCACGGTGAGCGCTGCAATGGAGAGCCCCGGCACCGGATTTGCGGGCGCCGCCTCGAGGACAACCTCCCCGGCGAGGCCGTAGCGGCGCTCGAAAGGGATGGTCAGATCGACCGCGGCACCCTGTTTGAGCGTGACCTGCTCCGGGAGAGTCCCGAACTCCAGTGGCACCTCAGCGATGCGGAGCATGATCGAAGGGACGATCACCGGCACATCGATGTCCTTGGGTGCGGCGGCGGCGGCGGCATCAGTTGCCACCTTCTCGCGCTTTACCCGCTCATCCTCGGCCGCCTTGGCCTTCGCCTCCGCGTCCTTGAGCTGCGCGTCGGCCTTCGCTTTGGCTTCGGTCTGCTCGGCCGTGGGCTGCTGGCCGGCAGCCTGGAGATCGGTGAGCACCTTGTCGGCGGCAGCGAGGGCCGTCTTGGCCGCCTCCACCTGCGCGACACGATCCTTGACGAGCGCCGCGATGCGTTCGTGATCCGCCTTGGCCAGTTCCGCCGCCTGCGGGTTGCGGGCGTAGGCCATCTTTGTCGCGCCCCGGAGAAGGATCTGGTAGATGCCGGCCGGGAGCTTCGGATCGAGGTCGATCTCGGCCGTGGCCGCGGTGGCCGCTTCGGCGATCTTGATCTCGGGCACCTTGAGCTCGGCCGGCAGGCCCGGCGCCGTCAGCGACACATCCCCCTTGCCGCCGGGCCGGCGGACGAGCGAGAGCGGGATCGAGACCTTCCCCCCGCGCGCCGTCTCCCAGATTTTCGTCTCGGTCGGGGCGATGGTGAGAGGCGCCGCATCGGAGGTGACCGAGAGCGGCAGATCGTGGAGCTCGCGCACGATGCGGGGCACATTCTGGTTGTCGGCGTTGAAGCGGAGCGTCGCCACGCGGGCTGTGTGGAGGAGGTCGGCCTCTCCGACCCGTGCCCTGCCCACCACCCGGATCGTCCCCGACCAGGGCTTCATCCCTTCGGCCGCGGAGAGGACGAGCGTGGCCCGGTTGGTGCGGGCCGGGGCGACAGCCGGCGCTGCAGTCACGCCGGCCGGCAGCCCCTCGGCCTCAACTGTCACATCCCCTGAAAAACCATCGGTACGGAAGACCATCACGTCGATCGTCGTCGAGCCACCGATATCGATCACCGGTGGGACGACGTTCGCCTTGTTGGCGTCGGCCCGGTTCTGCTCCGCAAGCAACGCCAAGAGCCGGAAGTCGGGGGCCGGCTTCCGCGCCACAAGGACCCACGCGTTCTCCGGAGAGGTGCGTGAATCGGCCTTCAGGTCCCGGACGAGGACCCGGTAAGTGCCATCGGCAGGGGCCTTGAACTCGATCGTCGGGTCGGCGGAAGGGCGGTCAACCGGGCCGCCGACGAACTCCGCCGGGCCGTCGTCGACGAAGGCGATCTCTTTCCCCACCGGCTTCCCGTCCGGTCCTGCCGAGACACTCTCGATCGTCAGGCAGGGATCGGTCTGGAGGCCGAGACGGTTGGAGACGAGGTCGAGGATGAACGTCTCACCCGCCTTGGCGTCGAAGGCGAACCAGTCGCGATCACCGCGCGGGTGGAAGCGGCCGGAGAGCGTGGCGGGAAGTGTCACCGGCTGCGGTGCGGAGGGCTGGTCGTTGGGCTCGGTCTCGGCGATCGGGGCTGTGGGAGCAAGCAGCGCCGGGGCGAGCGGTTGCGCGGCCCCGGGAACGTCGCCGAAAAGGTCGACCAGATCGGCGGAGGCGTCGCGCGGGGCGAGGAGTCGCCAGGCGTTGCGGGCGACCGCGCCGCGTGATGGATCGCCGGCCCGGGCGTCGATTGAAATCCTCTCGAGCGTCGCGGTCCCTTCCCGGGCCGAGGCGCCGGGGAGCGCCGCAGGAGCCCCACCGGGGAGCCCGACACCGTAGACGTCCACTTTCACCGACTCGCCGATCCGCGCCACAGGCGGGAAGACGAAGTCGATCTGGGGGGCCGTCGAGAGGGAAAGACGATAGTGATTGTCGTCTCCACCGCCTGCGAAGAGATCGTGGATCCGCAGCAGGTAACGCCCGTCGGCAGGCGCCGTGAAGTCGATGAACGGATCGTCGGCATGGCTGCGGCGGGCGGGCGCGATGACGGCGCCTCTGGCATCGAGGATCTCGAGCACGGGGGTGAGCCGTGAGTCGATCCGACGGGCCCAGACTTCGGCACGGATCCGCTGACCGGCCTTGAGCGTGACGGCGTAATGGTCCGACTTGCCGGCCGTCGGCCGGGCGGTAACGACCGAATCGGCGGGCAGTTCCTGGGCCTTCGCAGGAGTGTCCGGCTCCCCCTCCTTCGCCACTTCGGCAGCGCTTCCCACCACGAAGGAACGCGGATTACTCGCGCCGTAGCGACCGACGGCAACGACGTCATAGAGCCCGGCCGGCACGTCGGGGGGGATGGTCACCGCCATCCGCCGCGGAATGGCGCGCGGCTGCGGATCAAATTCGGTCGGCGCCGTCATCTCCGGCACGGCCGTGATCCCCGGATGGGAGAAGATGAGCCGCTCGAGGTCGTCGAGATCGCCGCCGAGGAGCGTGACGGTCACCTGCGAGCCCTGCCTGCCGCCGGTCGGCTGCAGAGCGGTGAGGGCCGCGCGGGGAAAGTCAGCCAGCGCCGGCAGCGCGGAGACAAGGCCGACAGACAGCGCGATCGAGATCGTCGCCACGGGGAGCGATGACCGAAGGGCGCGGGAGGGGGCGAAGAGTCTCATGGTGGTGCGTTCCGCGGGAGAAGACGGGCGCGGGGCACCGCAGGCCGTCCGTGGCTTCGCTGCCGGTCCGCGATCGTGGCCGGGGAACACTCGCCCCCGACCCGCCCCACCCCGGGGTCGAACGGTCCCTTCCTGAAGAGGGCTTAGTGGTTGAAGAGGAATTCCTTGGTGTTGAGCAGCGACCAGATCACATCCTCGTAGGCCGCCTGCCGGTTGTCGGCATGCCCTTCGAGATACTTCTGGACGAGGCCCGTCTCGTCGGCCGTCGGCGGCCGCGAGAACGACACCATGTAGAGCTCGGCCACCTTTGCGGCATCATCGTGGCCCTGATCGGCGACCATCTTCGATGCCCGGCCTTCACCGCCGAGCTTGCCGAGGATGTCGGCCGAGTTGATGAGGTGGATACTCTGGGCGAGATTCGCCTCCGACACCCGCTCGCATTCACAGGCGCTGTCGCCGTTGGGGCGACCGAAGACGGTGAGGAAGTAGTTGCCGAAGTTCGGATCGGGGAGCTGCATCGAGCGGGTGCCGGCGAGGACGCCGGCGAACGACGTCTGCTTCCCCGTGAGGGTGTCGATGGCGTCGAGGGCCACCTCGGCCGGGAGCCGGCGCGGGTAGAACCTCGAGAAGCTCTGCCTGTCCTCGGCGTTGAATTCGTTCGGCTCGGCAGAGAGCTGGTAGGTGTTCGATCGGCAGATCGTCCGCACCAGATGCTTGAGATCGTAGCCGTGCTGGACGAAGTCGGCGGCGAGGGCGTCGAGGAGCGCAGGATTGGTCGGCGGATTGGTCAGCCGCATGTCGTCTTCGGGCTCGACCAGCCCCCGCGAGAAGAAGTGTTTCCAGTAGCGGTTGACGATCGAGCGCGCGAAGAACGGGTTATCCGGCGAGGTCATCCAGTCGACGAGCGCCACACGCGGATCGACGTCGGCGGGAAGCTCAGCGGGCTTGCCGCCGAGCACCGCCGCCTGATGGGTTCCCTTGGGGCCGGCGGCCTGGGGGGTGCCACGGTTGTGGAAGATCTGGTCCTCGCCCGGCTGGGCCCCCTTCTTCCGGCCGATCCGAGAAAAGAAGGCGGAGAGCTGGTAGTAGTCCTCGGTGCTCCACTTCTCGAAGGGATGGTGGTGGCAGCGGGCACATTGGAGCCTGAGGCCGAGGAAGAGCTGCGAGAGATCCTCCACCTGCTGGTTGGTGTCGACGACCTGCCGGTACCAGATCGTGGCTGGATTGCCGCCGGCCTCACCCGAAGCGGTGACGATGTCGCGCACGAGCTGGTCGTAGGGCTTGTTCTCGGCAAGGCTCGCACGGATCCAGTCGTGGAAGGAATAGCTGCCATGGCGGTGGAGCGCGTCGTCGGTGCGCTTGTTCCGCAGGATCGCCGACCACTTGTTGGCGAAGGCATCGGCGTATTCGGGGCTGTCGAGGAGCCGGTCGACGAGCCTGTCTCGCTTGTTGGGATCGGCGTCGGCCAGGAAAGCCTGCGTCTCGTCGAGCGTGGGGATGCGACCGGCGATGTCGATCGTGGCCCGACGGAGGAAGGTGGCGTCATCGCAGCGGCCCGATGGCGGGAGGGAGAGCGACACGAGGTTGTCGAGGACATGGTTATCGATGAAATTACGGGCGAAATCGTTCCGCACCGGGATGCGGTCGGCAGGCGATTCCAGCGGGATCGTCGCCCGGAACACCGCCACCTGGCTCTGGTAACGCACCATCAGCGCCGCCACGCCGCTCCGCGGCGGGCCGTTTCCGCGTTCCGCGGCCGACACCAGACCGGTCTTGTCGACGCTGGCAAGTTCCGGAGCGTTGACCTCGTACTGTGCCATCGGTGTCACATCCTCGCGCGACCCATCGGAGAGGATCGCCATGACGCGGACTTGCTGCGACTGTCCGGGGTGCATCACGCGCACGGTCGGGAAGACCTCGATGCCGACCACTTTCGGAGCGTTTGCGTCGCCGGGCTGGGCTCCCTCGGCGATCCAGCGGGAGATCAACCGGTAGGAAGGGGACCCGGTCTCGATCAGCTTGCCGCCGCCGTGGGGGACGACCGCCGCCGCCTTGAGGAGGAGGAGGCTCTCGTCAGGGGCATTGGTGGAAATCCGCCGGCCACGGGCTTCCTTGACGAGGTGCTCGTGGTCTTCCGCCGGTTCAAAGCCAAGGAGCGACAGCCGGAAGCCGTTTTGGCCACCGCTTTTGCCATGGCAACCGCCGCCGTTGCAGCCGTACTTCGTGAACACAGGGACCACGCGGCCGTAAAATTCGACCGGGGGATCGTTGCCGAACCGCTCGACGACGAGCGGGACCCGTGTCTCGGGGAGGTCGGTGAGTCCGGGAACGGCAGAGACGTTGACCACGATCTCCCCCTGGCCGTCGGCGGCGGGAACAACGACACCCTCTGGGGTCACCGTGGCGAGCGTCTGGGGCTCCACCCGATAGACCGCGGCCCGGGTGATGTCGCGCTCCTGGCCAGCGTCGGCCGCCGCCGGGATGGCGGTGACCACGAGCTGGCGACGCCCTTCGGTACCGATGACATGGAGCGGTCCACCGTTCGCTTCCCCGGTGGAAATCTCGATCCGCGGCCCGCCAGCCGCGTCGGCCGCCTGCAGGGTGCCAAGCGGGAGAACGGACACGAGGGCGGCGGCGAACGCCCGGGAAATACGCCCGCCACCCGGACCACACAGGCGCGAACTCCGCAGATGGTTCTGGCTGGCGATCGACAACGCGGGCGTATCCATGGCTCTCTCCACGGCGGCAAAACCCCTCTCAAGACGCTCAAAAGTATCCCCCAAACCATCACCAGCCGCAAAGACAACCCTTGAAATGGCCACCTTGTTCGGCTGTAACGTCTTTTTCGATAAGAGGTTGCGGTCTTTCGTGGCGATCGCCCGAAGACGGGCTGTCGATCCTTCTCGCGGGGGGTGTTGCGGCTGTTCCAATCGCCTTGGGACGATGCCGGAGGAGGGCCTGTGGACTGTCGACAGCCTCGCCCCACCGGCGGCCAAGGGGGGGCCGGAAGGGCGATCTGAACCGGCCGCGGTCGGCGCTGAATCCCCCTGTCCGTCGGTTGGTCGAGCTTCTACGTTCTACGCAGTCACGGACCTCCAGCCCACCTCCGCGTTGTCGCCTGCCGAGGCATCCCCCGCGCCCACCCCTTGCCGAGACCATGACCTCCTACAACCTCACCCATCTCCGTCAGCTCGAAGCCGAGAGCATCCACATCATTCGCGAGGTGGCTGCCGAGTTTGAAAACCCGGTGATGCTCTACTCGATCGGCAAGGACTCGGCCGTCATGATCCGCCTCGCGGAGAAGGCCTTCCACCCGGCCAAGCCCCCCTTCCCGCTGATGCATGTCGACACGACGTGGAAGTTCCGCGACATGTACAAGCTCCGCGATGAGTACGTCGCCAAGGAGCTCGGCTTCAAGCTCATCGTCCACGTCAACGAGGAGGGACGGGCCCAGGGGATCAACCCCATCACGCACGGCAGCAAGGTCCACACCGACGTGATGAAGACCCAGAGCCTCCGGCAGGCCCTCGACAAGTACCGCTTCGATGCAGCCTTCGGCGGCGCGCGGCGCGACGAGGAGAAGAGCCGGGCCAAGGAGCGAGTGTTCTCGTTCCGCGACGAGCACCACCGCTGGGATCCCAAGAACCAGCGGCCGGAGCTCTGGAATCTCTACAACACGAAGGTCAAGAAGGGGGAGAGCATCCGGGTTTTCCCCATCTCCAATTGGACCGAACTCGACGTCTGGCAGTACATCCACCTCGAGAAGATCCCGATCGTGCCGCTCTACTTCGCCGCCGAGCGGCCGATCGTGTGGCGTGACGGGGTGATGATCATGGTCGACGATGACCGGCTCCCGCTGAAACCGGGAGAGACCCCCGAGATGCGCCGTGTCCGCTTCCGCACGCTCGGCTGCTATCCCCTCTCCGGCGCCGTCGACTCCAGCGCCACCACGCTCCCCGAGATCATCCAGGAGATGCTCCTGACGACCTTCTCGGAGCGGCAGGGGAGGCTCATCGATTCCGACGAGGCAGGCTCGATGGAGAAGAAGAAAAGAGAAGGCTACTTCTGACGTTCCGTCGGGCCCTGCAGCGGACCGTGGCCTCAAGCCACCGGCCGCTGAAGGCCCCTCGAGGCCGGTGTCAGCCCCGGCACCGAAGATCCTTACAACAGCGCTCGCACCCATCCCTAGCGACACCCGACATGTCCCATCAATCCTCGCTCATCGCCCACGATATCGACGAATACCTTGCCCAGCACGAGCGCAAGGAGCTGCTCCGCTTCATCACGTGCGGGAGCGTCGATGACGGCAAGAGCACGCTCATCGGCCGGCTGTTCTACGAGTCGAAGATGATCTACGAGGATCAGCTCGCGGCGATCACCAAGGATTCCTCCCGCTACGGCACGACCGGCGGCGAGGTCGATTTGGCGCTGTTCACCGACGGCCTCGAGGACGAACGCCAGCAGGGGATCACGATCGACGTCGCCTACCGCTACTTCTCCACCGACAAGCGCAAGTTCATCATCGCCGACACCCCCGGCCACGAGCAGTACACGCGCAACATGGCGACCGGCGCCTCGACCGCGGATCTGGCCATCATCCTGGTCGATGCCCGCCATGGCGTCCTCACGCAGACGCGCCGCCATAGCTTCATCGTTTCGCTCCTCGGCATCCGCCATGTCGTCGTCGCCGTCAACAAGATGGACATCGTCGGCTACGACCAGGCCGTCTTCGAGAAGATCCGCTCCGACTACGCCGCCTTTGCCTCGAGGCTCGAGCTCCCCGACCTCCACTTCATGCCGATCTCGGCCCTCAAGGGGGACAACGTCGTCACCAACAGCCCGAACATGCCCTGGTACACCGGCTCGCCGCTGATGACGCTGCTGGAGACGGTCTACATCGGCTCCGACCGCAATCTCGAGGATTTCCGTTTTCCGGTGCAGCTTGTCCTCCGGCCGAACCTCGACTTCCGCGGGTTCTCCGGCACGATCGCTTCCGGGATCATCCGCAGGGGGGACGAGGTGATGAGCCTCCCGTCGCGGAAGAAGAGCCGTGTGAAGCAGATCGTCACCTTTGAAGGTGAGCTCGACGAAGCGTTCGCACCGCAGAGTGTGACGCTGACGCTCGAGGACGAGATCGACTCCAGCCGTGGCGACATGCTCGTCCGCCCCGGCAACCAGCCGAAGGTCGACAACCGCTTCGAGGCGATGGTGGTGTGGATGGCAGAAGAGAAGCTCGTCCCTGGGAAGCAGTATCTCTTCAAGCAGACGACGAAGGTCACCAGCGGCGCCGTGAGCACGCTTCGCTACCGCGTCGATGTCAACACGCTCCACCGCCAGGATGCGCCGGCGCTTTCTCTCAACGAGATCGGTCGGGTGGCGATCACGCTCACCGAACCTTTTTGCCACGATGCCTACCGGCGCAATCGTGGCACCGGCGCCTTCATTATCATCGACCGCCTCACCAACGCCACCGTCGGCGCCGGGATGATCCTCGACCGCGAGCCGGAGGAGGGCCGCGGCGGCGACCATTGGGATGCCACGGCCGCGGAGCATCTTCACGAGGCGGCAAGTGCCGTCACGGCGGGCGAACGCGAAGCCCGTTTCGGTCAGAAGCCCGTCACGCTCCTCCTCACGGGGCTCACCGGCTCCGGCAAGAGCACGCTGGCGGCGGCCCTCGAGCGGCGGCTCTTCGAGGCGGGCCGCGCGGTCAGTGTGCTCGACGGGCAGTCGCTCCGCCTGGGCATCAGCCGTGATCTCGGCTTCTCGGCCGGGGAGCGGAGCGAGAACCTGCGGCGCGGTGCGGAGATCGCCCGGCTCTTCAACGATGCCGGTCTCCTCTGCATCGCGGCATTCGTGGCACCGGAGGAGGCGGTGCGGCAGAAGGCGGTGGAGCGGATCGGTCGGGAACGGGCGATCGTCGTCCATCTTTCAGCGCCGCTCGAGACCTGTCGCGAGCGCGACACCGAAGGCCACTACCGCCTCGCCGATGCCGGCGAGATGAAGAATTTCCCCGGCGTGAGCGCCCCCTACGAGGTACCGTCGAGCCCCGACCTCGTCCTCCCGACGCACCAGTGGCCGGTGGGGAAGTGCGTCGACGCGATCGTCAAGCTCCTCGAGGCTCGCGGGGCGATCTGATCGGGGGCACACCCACGATTCGCCGGATCACTCTCCGGGGGGCGGGCTTCAGCCCCCCGGGGTGTCGTTGCCACGCTGGGGGGGAGTGCCGAGAGCCTCTCGGAGGCGGATGGCGGCGATCGTCCAACGCGTCGTCCGCGCGCCGCTGCGGGCGGCGATCGCCGACACGATCCAGTGGATGCCGGTCGTGGTGACCAGACCGAACGTTGCACGGGTGGCGATCGTGCCCCAAAGGGTGGGGAGATCGGAACGGAAGGCCTTCGTGAGGCCGAGCATGGCGACGGAGATGCTCACCCAGAAGATCGCCTGGAATGTCCAGAAGTCGCGATCGCGTCGCCCCTTCCGCGCGGAGGCCGAACCATCGTCGGTGTCGGTTGGAGTGGCGCTGAGAAACCGAAAGACGTACATCGAGGCAGTATCCCATCGGCGCTCGGGCGGACCAACCGGGAGACGGATGTGGGACGAAACGGGCACTCGCGCGCACCAACCGGGCAGCGGGCCGACGACGGCGTCATCGGGCTCATTCGGGAGCCGGGCCCTCGCGCTGCTGACCGGGAATCGTGGTGCCGAGCACCTCGCGGAGCCGCGAGGCAGCCAGCCTGCCGACCGCGAGCTGATCGCTCCGGCCGGGGAAGGTGAGGAGGATCTGGTCCCGCGATACCCATTCCAGTTGCGTCACGAGCGTCACGTTCACCAAAAGCGATTTTCCCAACCGCACGAATCGATCGGAGGGCAACTCGGCCTGCCAGTAGTTGAGCTTGCGCCGCATCAGCAGCTTGCGCTGCGGCTCGCGGAGTTGGAGCCAGCTGTAGTTGCGGAGGGCTTCGATCCAGCAGATGTGGTCGAGTGCCACGCGTTGCTCACCGCGGCCGGTCGCCAGCGGGAGCCCGATCGTCTCGCCCGGCAGGGAGCGACGTGGGCTGGGCAACTGCCCGGGCTCACTGTCGGTGCCAGACAGCGGGTCGTCGAGCTCGTCGCCATCGTCATCGCCGCCACTGGCACGGAGAAGAGCCATCATCTGCCGGACACGGCTGATCGTGTGATCGAATCGTTCGGCGTCGATGGGCTTGAGGAGGTAATCGAGGGCACCGACACCGAAGGCGTCGAGCGCGTACTGCGGATAAGCGGTGACGAACACGACCACCGTCGCCCTGGGAACCGACGCCAGCAGCTCGAGGCCGTTCTCCCCTGGCATCTCGATGTCGAGAAAGACGACGTCGATCGGGGCGCCGCCGCCGCGGGCCCCTGCGGAGGCCTCGATCAGTCGGCGGGCCTCGGCCACATTCGTGGCCGAGGCCACCACATCGAAGCCGGGATACGATGCGAGCAGTTCGCGCAGCCGTCTGGTCGCCAGCGGTTCGTCGTCGACCAGCAGCACCCTGATCCGCGGCACGGGTGACGGGGGAGGAGCGATGGCGTCCTTCACGCGACATGCTCCTCGGGCATCCCGATGGCCCGCGCTGGCATGCGGATCCGCACCCGCACCCAGCCATCATCCTCGCTCGTGCTCACCGTCGCCTCTGGCCCGACGAGCAGTTCCAGCCGTTTGCGGAGTGTGCGGATACCGGTGCCGGGACGCTGCGACGGATTGGGGGTCACCCAGCGGCCCGTGTTGGCCACCTCTCTGGGATGCACAGAGCGAAAAGGGCCATGTACCGCACCGGCTTGGGGCGGCTGCGAATGAACGGACGCGTGTAGATCAGATGGATGATGCCGGTGAGGATCAAGCCGACGGCGGCGCGATTGAACGCACCGCGGATCGCCGCGGTCCCCTCCGGCTGGACGGCTCGGATGAATGGCCACACCGACAGCCCGACGGACAGCCAGAAGAGGACATTGAAGATCCAGAACACCCGCCACCACAGCGACGCGGAGCGTGACCGTCGGCCCGTCGTGGAGACGGCGTCCAGATTCGCTGCCATGGTCGGGCGGGGAGGAGTCGACGATTCCATCGGCACAGTATCGCATCCGGTATGTCAGGATCGGCAGTCACGCTGCCGCGACCAAACGACGCCGGGCGACATCCTGGGGATCACTCCCACAGGATGGCGCCCGGACGCGTCAGGGAAGCACGGTGGGGATCGCCTTGATCAGGTTGGAGCGGCCCCGATCAGGGCGACTGAGGGGTCAGGACCGACCGAGCCAGATGACGACGGCGAGCATCAGGCCGATCGGCAGGCAGCAGAGGATCAGGTCGCGGAGCGTGAGGCCCGCCAGCAGCCGCCCGACGCGAGACCGCGCGGCGGCGCTCCTTGACGGGGAGGTGTCTTTCATCGTTCTCCTGCTGCAATTCCCCATGGGATCACAACCGCTGACGGGCCCGGGTGAAGCCTGCTCCAGTGCGGCGATCGACAGGAGGAAACCTATCGGCGGACCGTGATCCCAGGAAGCCGGCTGCGGGCGCAAAGTGACCAATCGGGCGAATGCGGGTACGAACAGGGCGCAACGCCGAACAACGATCCCTCGAAGCTTGCGGATCATTAAGACCGGCCGATTCGGACCCGCTCTGTGGAGGGGGCGGAGTCGAAGGCGGAGCAGGCCGTGGAGAAGGTGCTCCGCCGCCGTCATTACTTCGTCGCCTGCCCACCATTTGGCTTGCCACCGGTGGCGTCGGACGTGGCAGGCTTGGCCGCCAGATCGCACGGTGTGCGCCGGCAGCAGGCGCAGCGTTCCTCCACCTTCCATTCGACGGCTGGGACCTTGCGCTTCGTCTCTTTCCGCACCGGCACCACGCGCGTGCGGACCTCCGCACAGGTCGGCTTCCAGATCGCGTGCGTCCAGCAGCCGCAGTCGTCCTTCTTGCAAGCCTTCCCGCACCACACACTCGGCCCAGGCACGCAGAAATCCTCGCACCTGGAGTCCCAGCAGACTTTCTTGATCTCCTTCTCGGTCATCTTCGGGACGCACACTTTCCGCACGCAGTCGCAGCTTCCGCACCGATCACAGCGGCCGTCGGGCGGGGGGGCATCCTTCTTTTTCTCATCCTTCTTGGCGTCCTTCTCCTTGTCGACGTCCGCTTTCCCGCCGCCCGGTGGATCGGGCGCCCGCCCCGGCTTTGCCTCGGGGAGAGGCACTTCGGCCGTGCCATTCGTCGGCGCCGGTTCCTTGCCAGTCGACGGCTTTGTCGCCGGTGGCGCATCCGTCTGCGGTGCCTTCGCTTTCGCATCCACCGGTGTCGCATCATCGGCCGGGATGAGGAGCTTGTGCGGCGCGGGCCGCGTGCGCGGCAGCGGGAGCGTGTCCGGGTCTGCGGCGGCCAAGCTGTGGGCGAGGAGGAAGGCAGCGACGCCGGCGAGCCGGAATGGGGCCCGGCACCATGCTGAAAGGATCGGGAGTCGAGTCATGGAGGGTGTCCCGGCCATGGGGGGCTTCGGCCGCGCGAATGCTAGAACTCGATCTGGAATCGCGTACCGAAGATGTCGAAGGGGAGTGGGCCTTGCCCGCGAATGTCGGGCATCGCGTGGATCCAATTGAATTGGACGCGAGTGAACCGGTTCCACCACCAGTTGAGTGCCAGCGTCGGCGCGTTGTAGATGCCGTAGCCGGGGGCTGGCGGTGGTCCGGCCGAGTTGGAGAGCTGGTTGGCCGGGTTGATGTTCGTGCAGGAGAGATCGACGTAGGTCCAGCGGAAGGCCACTTCCCACGCCCCCATGCCGGCCACCCGACCCCGCCTTCCGGTGCCGAAGAAGGTGGTGTGGGGGACGACGTTGTAGTCAAGGACGCCCGCCTGCTTGAGGTAGAGGGCACTCTCGCCGGTGAGGAAGTAGCCGCACTGGAAGTAGGCGGCGGGGACGAAGGTGGTGGGCCCGCCGAACTGGTTGAAGCCCTCGAGCATCACCTCGGTTTGGAAATGGCCCCGTCCGGCATTACGGGCGAGCTCGATGTGGGTCATCCAGAAGTTGTCGGCAAGGATCCGCCCCGAGTCGACGACGCGCGGCGTGCCGGCGGCGGTGAGCCCGAGCCCGGCCGGATCGCCGACGAAGAACTCCGGAAACACGAATGAGCGGTAGGTCTTGGCGCCGACACCGGTGCTGCCGGAGCCGCCGGTCTGCCCGTAGAGGAAGCCGGTGCCGACGTGCGTCAGGTAGCGGCCGTCGGCGAGGTCGTCGTAGTCGAGGAGGTGGGTGATGCGCGATGCGAATCCGATGCCGCCGTTGTCGCCGATCTCGGTGCCGGCACGGTTGTCGCCGAAGGTCTGGTAAACGGTCTGCGCGCCGTCGAAGAAGGTCAGGCCGGTGGCATAGACGCTGTAAGCCCAGCTCGTCCGCTCATCCTCGGTCATCGCGTAGGCCATGATGCCGACGCGGCGGAAGGGATCGGTGGCCTGGAACGCCGCCGATCGCTCGAGGAATTCCAGATGCCGCACGCTCGTCCAGGCGTCCATCGTGCCGGGCTGGCGGAACTGCCCGATGCGGACCGTGCCGAGGATCGGGAGCTGCTCCTGTTCCCCCCAGATATCGAAGAAGCTCGGCCGGCCGATCTGGGCGAAATCGAACTCGATCGAATAGTTGGTGAACTCGGTGAGCTTGCCGACCGCCGAGAGACGGGCGCGGCGGAAGCCGACCCCATCCTGGATGTCGCCATAGTAAGCCTGGCTCGCCGGCGACTGGCTGAAGAGGCCGTCATCGACCTGGAAGAAGCCGCTCATGCGGATCAGCGGCAACTGCTCCGTCTTCCCTTCGAGCTTCTCAAGTCGTGTCCGCGCCTCCTCCAGACGGATGTCGAGGTTGCCGATCTGGCCGGGGTCGAGAACGGGGGTTCGTGGACCGTCGTCCCCCCCGTCTTCGAACCGACGCCCCGCGCCCCGATCGATGTTCCCCGCCTGGCCGGGATCGAGGTTGGGCGTACGGAGCGGGTTGGCCGAGGGGTTTTGCGCAAAGCGCTCCCAGGGGCCATCCTCGCGCTCGATGAGCGGCACCACCGTGCCTGGAAAATCGGTCTCAGCCAGGGCCCGGCCGATCGCTTCGGCATCCGGAGCCTCCTCCACGGGGGCCGGTGGCGTCTGGGCAGCCGTGGCCCGGAGATGGCCGCCCGGTAACCAGGCAAGCGCCGCAAGAAGCAGGGCGCTTGCCCCCAACGAGAGGCACGCGCTCGCCGGTCGGAATGGCTCAGAGCGAAGCAGGGAGAGCATGTGCGTCAGGGGTGCGGGTGGGGAGACCGGGCCGTCGTTCGGCGGTTCCCGGATGCCCCCTTCATCGGCAAGGTCGCCCTGATCTCCCCAGCCGGAATAGCCGTCAGGGTCTCGTCCCCTGCCTGCCGTATCGGCGTCTGGGCCGCGTGGCTTCCCCAGACTTCCTGGGGTATCGTGGCGCACATCATGGAAACCCCTCCCTCCCGCATTGGCATCCTCACCGTTTCCGACCGGGCAAGCCGCGGCGCCTACGTCGACGAGGGGGGGCCGGCGATCCGGGAGTACCTTCACGAGGTGCTCGCCTCGGCATGGGAGCCCCGGGAGCAGATCGTTCCCGACGACCTCGAGAGCATTTCCGCGGCGATCGTCGCCTTGGCCGACGCGGGCTGTTGCCTCGTCGTCACGACCGGGGGCACCGGCCCCGCGCCGCGCGACGTCACGCCGGAGGCGACCGAGCGCGTCTGTCAGAAGATGCTCCCCGGCTTCGGCGAACTGATGCGGGCCGAGTCACTGAAATATGTCCCCACCGCGATTCTCTCCCGGCAGACCGCGGGGATCTGCGGCCGGGCACTGGTCGTCAATCTTCCGGGGCGACCGAGGAGCATCCGTCAGTGTCTCGACGCCGTCTTCCCGGCGATCCCCTACTGCATCGATCTGATCCACACAGGCGCCGCTGACGGGCCGCGCCTCGAGACGAAGCCCGAGCGGCTCGTCGCCTTCAGGCCGAAGGGGTGACTCGGGCGTGTTCGCGCAGACGCCGCTCGGGGAAGGACCGACGATCCGTGGCGCTTCAGCGCATCGCGCGGGCGAGTTCCGGGGCGAAGTAGGTGAGGATGGCGTCGGCGCCGGCCCGCTTGATGACCAGCACGCTCTCGGCGGCGGCCTTCTGGCCGTCGATCCAGCCGTTGGCGGCCGCGGCGCGGATCATCGAATACTCGCCGCTCACCTGATAGGCGAGCGTCGGCACGCCGAAGGCCCTTTTCACCCGGTGGATGATGTCGAGCGCCGTCCCGGCAGGCTTCACCATCACCATGTCGGCCCCCTCGGCGAGATCGAGGGCCACCTCGCGGACCGCCTCGTCGCTGTTGGCGACATCCATCTGGTAGGTCTTCTTGTCGGTCACGCCCCGTGCAGCACCGGCCCCGAGCGCCGCCGACGAGCCGAGGGCGTCGCGGAACGGCCCGTAAAACGCCGACGCATACTTGGCGGCGTAGGAGAGGATGCAGACATCCTGCCTCCCCGAGCGGTCGAGCGCCCGGCGGATCGCCCCGACGCGGCCGTCCATCATGTCGGAAGGGGCGACGATGTGGCATCCCGCAGCCGCGAGCGAAAGGCTCTGCCTGCAGAGCACCTCGACGGTCTCGTCGTTGAGGATCCGGCCATCGGCGAGGAGGCCGTCGTGGCCATGGCTCGTGTAGGGATCGAGGGCGACATCGCAGACGATCCCCACGCTGTCGCCGGTCTCGCGGCGGATCGCCCGCACGGCACGGCAGGCGAGGTTTTCATCGTCGTAGGCATGGGCCGCGTCGTCGCTCTTGTGTCGCGCCTCGACCACCGGGAAGAGAGCCACCGCCGGGATCCCGAGCGCCGCTGCCTCGGCCGCCGCCTTCGCGACTCCCTCCAGTGACATCCGCTCGACGCCCGGCATCGCCGTCACCGGTACCGCCGCCGGATGGTCGTGAACGAACAGCGGCCAGACCAGATCGGCTGGCGTGAGGACCGTCTCGGCCGCGAGGCTCCGCAGCCAGGCATGCTGACGAACGCGGCGCAGACGGGTGGTGGGGAAGGTGACGCCGGCGGGGGGAAGCGGTTCGGACATGGGAAGGAGGGGCCTCGGGGAGATGCGGAAGGGGCGTCCCGGCCTCGATCAGCGGTCGTCGACGACGATCACGCTGCCGAGCGGCACCGGCGGCGGCGCAGGGGGACCAGAGAGGAAGGCGATCGCGCAGGCTTCGTCCGTTTCCCACACGCTCACCTGCCTGGCGACGACGCCGAGGTCGGCGAGCACGCCGGGGCAGACCACCTCGAGGAGATAGCGGGCCATGTTCTCGGCGGTCGGATTCCAGGGGAGGAGAAAGAGCTTCGAAGGCGTCGATTGGCGGACTGCGGCGATCGCGCCAGAGTCTTCGGCGAAGAGGATGAAGGCGTGATCCCAGTGGGCGTCGAGCCAGCCGAGGAGTCGCTTCTTGATCAGCGAGAAATCGACGACCCGTCCTACGTCATCGACGGCCGCCGCCCCGCCGGCGCCGACCACCTCGACGTCGACCCTGTAGTTGTGGCCGTGGAGGTAGGCACACTTGCTCTCGTGCCGGTAGAGCCTATGTCCGGCACAGAATCGCAACTGCCGCACGAGCGCGAGGCTGGTGGTCGAGGCCGGGGGGGATGACATGGGTCCTCGAGTGGCTCGGAGAGAGGGGCGTCAGGCGGGGGCGACCTCGGCCGATTCGATGCGGATCGGCTTGATGTCGAATTTGGGGTTTTGGCCGAGGAACCGGCAGGGGTTGTTGTGAAAGACCTCGATCGCGTCCTGGAGCGAGTGACCGCGGCGGCGGTACTCGATGACGCACTCCTGGAGGAGGAACGGATCACTCGGCCCCCAGTCGGCCGAGGAATTCACGAGGATCTTCTCGGTGCCGTACTTCTCGAGCATGTCGACAGCCCGCTTC
>CANGIH010000006.1 GCA_947453875.1 Planctomycetaceae bacterium
CCGCCTGGCCAGACGCCGATGCAGCCGACTGATCTCCCCGCGCTTGCCGACGTCGTGCTCCGGCTCGGCAGTCTTTTTGAACACCTCGGCGTGCCCTACGCCATCGGCGGAGCCGTCGCCGTGAGTTTCTGGGGCGTGCCCCGCACGACCCAAGACGCCGATTGCCTCGTGGCCGTTCCTGCGGTCGCCTACCAGCGGCTGGCCGATGCCCTGAATGCACAAGGCTTCGTGATCGACGGCTCTCCGGCCGCTCAACCGGTGACCGTCGAAGCTCTGCTTCAGCAGGTCCGCGACGACCAATACATGACGCTCGTCTGCCGGGCGACGAGCGTCGAACTTTTCGTGCCGATCGTGCCGCTGCAGCACTCCATCCTCAAGCGGGCTGTTGGGCGGTCTTTCCACGGTCACACCATTCGCGTGACGACGCCCGAGGATCTGATTCTCTTGAAGATGGCGTTCCACCGTCACAAGGACCTGCAAGACATCAAGGGAACCTGCACGTGCAGAAGGGGCACCTCGACCTGTCGTATCTGCGTCATTGGAGCGCCCGGATGCTCGAGGAATCCGCCGCCCGCGAGCTTGACACGCTGATCGCCACCTACGAAGCAGACCGCCCGGTCTGAAGGGCAACCGCTGGGCTCCAGCCCCCGGTGATTCCGTCGGCATCGAGTCGCTGATCTCGCGGAGGCGTGCGGCCGCGGCCCGACCGATCGCGAGGGCCTCGCTGCAGCCGTCGAACGACAGCACCGTTCGTCGCGCGACTGCCACGTGACGAGGGCAAGCCGCGCGAGTCGGCGGCCCGGTTCCCGGTAGCAAGACCGAGGTCGCGGATGAGGTCGTCACCTGCGTTGCCGATCCGCTCGCGAGAAGAGCGCCACTCGACGAATAGACGGCGAATGCGCTGATCAGACCCGCCGGTTGGTACTGGGAGAACTTGTAGTACCCGTACGAAGTTCCAATCGCGGTAATCGTGATGCTCTGCAGATTGCTTGTATCGACTGGGGCGGACCAGACACCGGTGCTCACCGCGCCGCTGGTGTCGACGGTGGCCTTCCCTACCATGAGCGCCACGGGCGACACGGCCGCACCGACCTTGCTGCCGAACGCGCTGACAGCCGCTTTCAGCGTGGCTCCGGCCAACGGCAGGTGTTTGACGGCCACCGTCACCGTGGTCGCGGTCGCGGCGATCACCGTGCCGGTCGCGCCGCCGCTGAGCGACACTCGGTTGGTGCGGCTCGACGGGTCGAATCCGTTGCCGTGGATCGTCAACGTCGTGGCGCTCCGCGAGAGCGTCGGGAAGCCGATCGAGACCCGCGGCGGACTCACGATGGTCGCCACGGCCACGGGAGCGCCGCTGCTGCGGCCATTGGTCGTCACGGTTGCCGAGAGCACGCCAGCACCGGAGGGCGTTTACTTCAGTTGCACCACGAGCGTCGTTGGCGATGCCGACACAACCTTGCCCGTGACGCCACCATCGAACGCCTCACGTTATGGCCTGGCCGCCGATCGAACCCCGTGCCATGGAGGGTGATCCGTTCAACCGACTGTGCCTAGGAAGCGCCGCTCGACGACACTGCCGGAGCCGCCGCGACCGCCCGAGCTTGAATCGTCAGCGCCGGTGGCGGTGCGACGTGGGAGACTGCATGGAGGGGATCGCGGTCGCTGGCGGCTGACAGCACGATGCGGCACTCGAGCGACTCACACCCGATGCTCTGCGGGGGACGGAGGCGACGAAGCATGATGCGATGCAGAATGAACGGGGGCGAAAAACGGGGGTGCGACAGGCTCCAGGCTCACCTCGGCAGACCCAGACGGAATCCTCGCTGGGATCGGCGAGTAAAAGTCCCGGTGCTCGTTTCAGCTTGGCATGGCCACTGCGCATTCAGCCGGGAAATACGAGGCATAGTCGCTGAATCGCACCCGGCCGGTCTGGCTGCTGAGCATCCCGGTTACCACCTCGGCGGGAATCGGATTCCAGTTCGCCGGCATATTCGCGGCGAGCTTGGGGTTCAGCATGTAGATCAGGCAAAAATTGACTTCCCACAGCGGCGGCGTCATCGAAAGTCCCGCCACGGCGCTGCCAAAGCCGTTGCGATAGAAGGCGAGTTGGGCAGACCCGTTCTCCTGCTGAGCAACGATCCCTTAACCCGTCTGGAACCCGATCAGTTGCCCTGAGTCACAATCGGCGAGATGACATAGCTGGACGGCAGTTTCGGATTCTTCGGGCTGCCGTACCCATGGGGCAGTGGGAGGGCCGATGGTGCGAGGTTGCTCGACGTTGTCAGGCAGACCGTGCCTTGCCGCCACCGAGCGCCGTTTCAGCCAGCTCACGCCGGGGCGGATTCCTTCGAAGCTACAGAGTGGCCCTAGACTACGTGTCACGTGTGCTGAGTCAACATTTCGGGTCTGGTGAAAATGCCACATCCGGCATGGCGCGCACGAATCCGGCATGGCGCACACGAAAACAAAACAGTTGCCAGCCGCCAAATCCTGGAAAGCGGGACACCGTTCAACGGCCAAGAATGCCCAAATCTGGCGACGATCACCGTTTCCCCGCTTTTTCTCGTGGCGCCGGGCGGCCGCGGCCCGACCGATCGTGAGGGTGTCGGCTCCGCCGCTGGGGTATGCTCCCGAGATCATGCCGACAGTCGCTTCCTCACTCCGGGTGCTGGTGATCGAGGATGACGCGGCGTCGCGGCAGGCGATCGCCGCAGCGCTCCGCGAATTGCGCCACACCGTCTTCGAGGCTGCCGATGGGCCCACAGGGCTGGAAATCGCCCTTAAAGAGCGGCTCGATGCGGTTGTGCTCGACTTGAAGCTGCCGCGGATGGATGGCATCCATCTGCTCAGGAAACTGCGCGAGGCCAAGCAAGTGCCCGTGATCGTCGTGTCGGCCCGACGAACCACCGACGATCGGGTGGAGGCGCTCGAAATCGGCGCCGACGATTATCTCCCGAAGCCGTTCGCCATCCGCGAACTCCTCGCCCGGCTGCGGGCCGTTGTGAGGCGAAGCAACCCCGAAACGGCGGCCGAAGTCGCGATCGGCGACATCACGATCGACTTCGACGCCAAGACCGTCTCCCGCGCCGGCGAACGGATCCCGCTGACGGCGACGGAGTTTGCGATTCTTGCCCCCCTCGCCCGCCACCGCGGCGAGGTGGTGCCCCGCGCCGTCCTCGAGGCGGCGATCCGCCATGAAGGGAGCGCGCATGTCAGCAACGTCGTCGACGTCATCATCCTCCGGCTGCGGCGCAAGCTCGGCCGCGATCTGATCACGACGCGCCGCGGCCAGGGCTTCATCATCGAATGGCAGGACGGCCGTGGCTAACAGCGTGCTGCGATCGCTCCGCTGGCGGGCGACGATCTCGATGGCCCTCTTTCTCATCGCGATCGCCATCGCGATCCGCTCCGTCAATTACGAGGTGACCCGGGAGATCCTCGTCCGCGACATCGACACGCAGCTGTGGACGCGGCTGGACGCGTTCAAGACCCGCCAGCACTTCGCGCCGGAGGCGCTCCTCGGGCCCGAATTCGCCCTCCCGGAACTCGCCCTGCCCGACCTCCGCGCGGCGAGTGATCTGAAGCCGTCTGTCGCGATGCGACTGCTGATCCCGTCGGCAGTCACCGGGAGGCCATTCCCCTGGTTTGCCGGTGCCTGGCGGGAGGATGGAACGCTCCTCGGGGCGCTGCGGCTCCCCGAGGACTTCGCCTGGGAAGAGCCGTGGCGCGATCGCCTGGAGACCATCTGGACCGAGCCCGACGGCCAAGCCCGTCTGGCGGCGTGCCGGGGGAGTGACGGGGCAGTGCTGCTGGTCGGCACACCGCTTGAGCCACTCGCGCAGGCGATGCGGAATGTGCTCTGGTTTTACGTCTGGACGGTCGCCCTGGCGATCCCGCCGATGGCGCTTGCGATGTGGTGGATCCTCTCCCGCATGATGATGCCGCTGACGCGCATCTCCCGCACCGCGGCAACGATCGCGGCGGGGAACTTCGCGGCACGGATCGACCTGGCCGAGGCCGACTCCGAGCTCGTCGGCATGGCGACCACCCTCAACGCCATGCTCGACAGGCTCGAGGCGATCAGGATCTCACAGGCCCGATTCAACTCGGACGTCGCCCACGAGATCCTCAATCCGATCCACGGCATCCTCCTCCAGGCCGACCTCTCGCAGCAGCGGCCGCGAACGACCGACGAGCTCGCACGCACCGTCGAACAGTGTCGCGCCCTCGCGCTCCGGATCCAGAAGCTCTCGGAGGCCCTCCTGGCGCTCTCGAAGGCGGAGTCGGCGGCCGACGGGCCGCTTGCCGACCTCGACCTCGAGCCGATCGTCGAAGAGGCCGCCACGCAGGTCGAGGATCTGGCCCGGGCGCGGCACGTGACGCTGGCTGTCGATTCCCAGAGCGCCGTCGTCGTCGGCAACGCCGATCTGCTCCACCAGGTGTTCGTGAATCTGCTCGCCAATGCGATCGAATACAGCCCAGTCGGCGGGCGAGTCGAGATCATCATGGCCCGGGCCGGCGGGCGTTTCGTCGTGCGCGTGGCGGATCACGGGGAGGGGATCCCGGCAGACCGGGCCGAGCAGGTTTTCGAGCGATTCTTCCGCGAAGACCCGGCGCGCGTGACGGCGACCGGCGGCCATGGCCTCGGTCTGGCCATCTGCCGGAGCATCATGCGGGGGCACGGTGGCGATGTCGTCTGCCGTCCCACCCCCGGCGGCGGCGCGACGTTCGAAGTGCAGTTTGCCCCGGAAAAAGTCGCCGCCGACGGGCATCCGGTGAACACGCGGTGACTGTTCGATGAACGGCGCATGAATCCGGGCGATGTCCAGCGGCGGCAGAATCGCCACCGGCCGCCCCGTGCCCGTCGATCCGCGCTCGGCTGATCGCCACTGGCCCGATGCGACGGCGATTTCTTGTCTGCCGAGCCGCAGAGCGAAAGAATGCGACACGGAGCAGGGGGGTTTCGAACGCACGCTCCACGTCGGTCTTTCAGGGGCAGACCGACTCTCGACCGCTGATGCGATTGTGTCGATTCCGGCTTTTCTTCCTTCCGCACGTGGACGCGGCAGAGGCGCGGGGCATCCATGCCCCTACTCGATCGCCACCCGCCTACGTGGGGCCATCTTCCACCCCCTCCCACGAGGTGCTCCATGAACCAGCGCAACCGTTTCCAGAGTCTCGGCCGTCGCTTGAACCAGGCTCTTTTCGCCGATCGCAGCCCCCCCAAGGCCCGTCGCCGGCACCGCGACCAGCCGACGCTCGCCACCTTCGATCAGCTCGAGCAGCGGCTGGCGTTCTCCGTCGGCTACGCCACCGTCAACGATTGGGGATCGGGGCTCCAGGGGGAGCTGACGCTGACCAACGACACCAAGGCGACGCTCACCGACTGGCAACTCTCCTTCAATTACAGCCGCCCGATCAACAGCATCTGGAACGCCCAGATCGTCAGTCACACCGGCTCCCAGTATGTCATCAAGGGGCTCGACTGGGATCGCACACTCGCGGTCGGCGCGGCGCAGGGCGTCGGCTTCACCGCCGGGGCCGGCGCCGACGCGCCGAGCGGTTTCGTCCTCACGGCCGCTGGTGCCACGACGACGCCCCCGGGCACCGGCACAGGGTCGATCGGAACCGGCACGGTGCCATCGCTCGCAGGTCTCAGCGTCGGCGACGTCTCGGTCACCGAGGGCAATCCGCAGGCCGCCGTGGCCTCGGGCTATCTCCACACCTCCGGCAGTCAGATTCTCGACGCCAACAACAACCCGGTGCGGATCGCCGGGGTGAACTGGTTCGGCTTCGAGACGACGAACTTCGCTCCCCACGGCCTGTGGACCCGCGGTTACCAGGAGATGATGGATCAGATGAAGTCGCTCGGCTTCAACACGATCCGCCTGCCGTATTGCGACCAGCTCTTCGACTCGGGCAGCGCGCCCAACAGCATCGACTTCTACAAGAATCCCGATCTGCAGGGTCTCAACGGCCTGCAGGTGATGGACAAGATCGTCGGCTACGCCGGCCAAATCGGGATGAAGATCTTCCTCGACCACCACCGCTCCGAGGCCGGCAACAGCGCCAACGCCTCGGGCTTGTGGTACACGTCGGCTTACCCCGAGAGCACGTGGATCAAGAATCTCTCGATGCTCTCTTCTCGCTACGCCGGCAACGCCACGGTGATCGGCATCGACCTCCACAACGAGCCGCACGGCCCTGCCACCTGGGGCGACGGCGGCGCGAATGACTGGCGGCTGGCGGCCGAACGCGGCGGCAACGCCGTGCTCGCCGCCAACCCCAACCTGCTCGTGATCGTGGAGGGGATCGAGACCGCCTCTTCGGGCAGCTACTGGTGGGGCGGCAATCTGTCCAACGCCAGCGCGGCGCCGGTGCGGCTGAACACGGCCGGCCGCCTCGTCTATTCGGCGCACGACTACCCGGCGAGCGTCTACGCGCAGCCCTATTTCAGCGATCCGACCTACCCCAACACCCTGCCGGCGGTGTGGGACAAGAACTGGGGCTCTCTCTTCCGAACCGGCACGGCGCCGGTGCTCCTCGGCGAGTTCGGCAGCACCCTCGCCACGGCGAGCGACCAGGCCTGGTACGCCAAGATGGTGAGCTACCTCAAGGGGGATCTCGACGGCAACGGCACCAACGACTTGGCTGCGGGCCAGCAGGGGATCAGCTGGACCTACTGGTCGTGGAATCCCGACTCGGGCGACACCGGCGGCATCCTCGCCGACGACTGGAAGACCGTGAACACGGCCAAGGTCGATCCGCTGAAAGCAGTGCAGTTCCAGTTCCCGGCGGTGACGGCCTCAGGCGGCACGGTCACCACGACCCCGATGACGTTCACCGTCTCGCTCTCGGCCGCGAGCACGCAGTCGGTCAGCGTGCAATATGCCACGGCGGACGGCACGGCGCTGGTCGGGAGCGACTACACGGCCGCGTCCGGCACGCTCACGTTCGCCCCGGGCGAAACACAGAAGATCGTGACGGTGCTCATCGGCCGTGACACCGCGGCGGAGTCGAACGAGACGCTGTCGCTGAAATTGAGCAACCCGACGAATGCCACGCTCACCAAAGCGGCGGCCACCGGCACGATTCTGGACGATGACTCGGCGACACCGACACCGACACCGACACCGACACCGACACCGACGCCCACGCCCACGCCCACGCCCACGCTCCCGACGCTGAGCATCTCCAGCAGCCGGGTGAACGAGGGGAACACCGGCACGACGGCACTGCAGTTCACCGTCACGCTTTCCGCAGCCTCCGCCCAGACGGTGTCGGTGCAGTATTCGACCGCCGACGGCACCGCGACCGGCGGCACCGATTACGCTGCCGCCAGCGGCACGCTGACGTTCGCCCCCGGCGAACTGACCAAGTCGATCTCCGTCTCCGTGACCGGCGACACGACGGTCGAGTCTGACGAGACGCTGGTCGTGCGGCTCGGCACGGCGCTGGCCGCGACGATCCTCGCGGGCACAGGCACCGGTACGATCGTCAATGACGATGCCGCGAAGGCCGGCACCTACAACTACGCCGACGTGCTGCAGAAGTCGCTGCTGTTCTACGACGCCCAGCGGTCCGGCGACCTACCGGCCAACTTCCCGCTCAACTGGCGGGGCGACTCGGCGCTCACCGACGGCGCGGATGTGGGGGTCGATCTCAGCGGAGGCTATTACGACGCCGGCGACCATGTGAAGTTTGCCCTGCCGATGGCGTCATCGATGACGCTGCTCGGCCTCGGTGTCGTGCAGTACCGCGACGCCTACGCCACCAGTGGCCTGCTGCCGCAGATGCTCGATGCGATCAAGTGGGGCACCGACTGGCTCATCAAGGCGCATCCGTCGGCGAACGTGTTCTACGCCCAGGTCGGCAATGGCAGTGCCGACCATGCCTTCTGGGGGGCGCCCGAAGTGATGACGATGGGCCGGCCGGCCTACAAACTCGATCCCACCCACCCCGGCTCCGATGCGGCGGGCGAGGCGGCGGCAGCGCTGGCTGCGGCCTCGATCGTGTTCCGGCCGACCGACGGAGCCTATGCCGATCTGCTCCTCAAGCACGCCCGGGAGCTCTACACCTTCGCCGACACCTATCGGGGGAAGTATTCCGACAGCATTCCCGACGCTGCGGCCTACTACAACTCCTTCAGCGGCTACAACGACGAGCTGGCGTGGGGGGCGACGTGGCTCTACAAGGCGACCGGCGATGCCGCGTATCTTGCCAAGGCGGAGTCGATCTACGCCGCCAGTCTCGCCGGCCAACAAATGCAGTGGACGCAGTCGTGGGATGACAAAACCTACGGCACCGCGGTGTTACTCGCGCAGGTGACGGGCAAGGCGGTCTACAAGGCCGATGCCGAGCGCTGGCTCGACTACTGGACGGTCGGCAACTCGAGCGGACGAGTCAAATACACCCCCGGCGGTCTGGCCTTCCTCGACACCTGGGGGTCGCTGCGGTATTCCGCCGACACGTCGTTCCTCGCGCTCATCTACAGCGACACCGTCGGCGACAAGGCCGGCCGCTACCACGACTTCGCGGTCAGGCAGATCAACTACATGCTCGGCGACAATCCGCAGGGGCGGAGCTACGTCGTCGGCTTTGGCACCAATCCACCGCTGAATCCGCATCATCGCGGCGCCAGCGGCGTCTACGACGGCAACGTCAACGCGGCCTACAACAACCGCCACATCCTCTACGGCGCGCTCGTCGGGGGCCCGCAAACCGCCAGCGACAGCGACTACGTCGACTCGCGGGGCAACTACATCTGCAACGAGGTGGCCCTCGACTACAACGCCGCGTTCCAAGGGGCCGTGGCCCGGCTCTACACGGAGTATGGCGGCAAGGTGGTGGCCACCATGCCACCGGCGGAGACGCCGACCAACGAGTTTTTCGTGCAGGCGGCGGTGAACACGGTGGGCAGCGGCTACACCGAGATCAGGGCGATCCTCAACAACCAGTCGGCCTGGCCGGCGCGGATGTCGTCGAATCTCTCGTTCCGGTACTTTGTCGACATCTCCGAGGTGAAGGCCGCGGGCTACACGGCCGCTGACGTGCAGGTGACGAGCAACTACACGCAGGGGGGCACCGTCAGCGGCCTCCAGGCGTGGGATGCCGCCAAGGGGATCTACGTCGTCACGGTCGACTTCACCGGAACGGCGATCGGGCCGGGGACGGGGAGCTCCTACTGGCGGGAGGCGCAGTTCCGGGTCGGTCTGCGGAGCGGCCTGCCGGCCTCCGCATGGAGCGCGCTCAACGACTGGTCGTATCAGGGCATCGCGACCGATCGGAATGCACCGGCGAAGACGGCCTACATGCCCGTCTACGAAGTGGGCAAGCTTCTGTTTGGGCAGGTGCCGACCGGCTCACTGACCCTGACTCCGACGCCTACTCCGACTCCGACGCCGACTCCGACTCCGACTCCGACCCCGACCCCGACACCCACGCCCACGCCCACCAGTGGCATCGCCGTGGCGTACGCGCAGACGAGCAGCTGGGGCACTGGCTTCAATGGCGAGCTGAAGATCAAGAACACCGGCACGTCGGCGATCAACGGCTGGACGATGGAGTTCGACATGAAAGCGAACATCGTCAACATCTGGAACGCGGTGATCGTCAGCCACGTCGGCACGCACTACGTGATCCGCAATGCAGCCTGGAATGCGACGATCGCCGCCGGCGCTGAGATCTCGTTCGGCTTCCAAGCCGACGGCATCGCCGGTGAGTTGCCGTCGAACAAGAAGGTCAACGGCATCCTCGTCGCGTAGTGAGTGTCAGCCCGGTTTTTGAAGACTCACTCCCCGCGGCGGCCCAGCGCCGCGGGGAGTGCAGGAGGGCAACCCCCCGTGCCGTCGATCCGCCCCGGCAGTCTGCTGAAAATGGGAAAAATGGACCGACGCTTGCCGCGCTCATCCCACGCGCCTTGATTGGACACAGGGCATCTGCCGATCTTGGAAAAAGTCGCCTCTCACGAGGCGGGAACCATCATTTCCAGGAGGGTGCCGTGAGCAAGAAGAAGACGGTCGCGCAGCGGGCGGTGGCACTCGCCTCGCCGGTGCTCCCGGCACCGATCGCGAATGTCGTCGGCACACGCTGGGGCTCGCGATTGTTTCTCCTCCTCGTGCCGTTCCTCCTCGCGACAGGCGTCCTTACGATCAGCTGGAACAACGGCATTCCGTCGGTGAACTTCGACCGTGCCCGGGCGATGATCGTCGGCCAGCATGTGGGCCAGCGGGTCGAGAGCGAGGCGCTCCGCGCGGCGGAAGAATTCAAGAACCAGCAGCAGGGCGCGACCTCCCAGCAGCCGGCGTACGAGCAGCAGCCGCAGTCGTGGCAGCCGGCGCCGCAGCAGCAATACCAGCCACAGCCCCAATACCAGCCGCAGTACCAGGGCTATCAACAGCCGGCCCCTCAGCAGGCCACGCAGCCCTTCGGCCCGCGGGCCTATCGCTAGGCGGGATCGGGCATCGAACCTTTGGTTGATGCCTGCGCGTTGGCGCCGACACGTTCTCGCTCCTCCCCGAGACCGGCGGCCGCGACAGACGCACTCCCCGGCGGGTACGATTTTCATCCCCCCGCGTCGAATTCGGTGCGGGCGCCACACGCCCAAGGGAAAAGCCATGCGGCACGCACCGATCGACAGCGCCCTGTTCGTCTCCCACCGCCGTCAACTCGTGGCCCAACTCCCGCCGCGCTCGATCGCGATCGTCCATGCCGCCGACATCCTCCCGCAGACCGGCGACGGCACCTTCCCGATCTATCCGGCCGCCGATCTTTTCCACCTCGCCGGGATCGAGCAGGAGGAAAGCGTGCTCGTCCTCGCGCCGCAGGCGACCGATCCGGCACAGCGAGAGATGCTCTTCCTCCGCCAGCCGAATGAGCACCTCGCCACCTGGGAAGGGGAGAAGCTCACGAAGGAACGCGCCCAGGAAATCTCGGGGATCGCGCGGGTGCGCTGGCTGTCGGAACTGCCTGGGGTGCTCCATGTGCTGATGTGCGAAAGCGAGCGGGTGTTCCTCAATTCCAACGAGCACGAGCGCAACGCCACCGAGACCGATCCCCGCGACGTGCGCCACGCGCGGCAGCTGATGGCCCGCTATCCGCTCCACCGCTACGAGCGCCTCGCGCCGATCATGCGGAGCTTGCGCGCGGTGAAGGATGCGACCGAGATCGACCTCCTCCGCCGGGCGATCGACATCACCGACACGGGCCTCAAGCAGATGCTCGGTTGCCTCAAGCCGGGGGTGATGGAATACGAACTCGAGGCGGAGCTGATCTACGAATTCACGAAGAACCGCGCGAAGATGGCCTACGAGCCGATCATCGCCTCAGGCAAAAGCGCCTGCGTGCTCCATTACAACACCAATGACCGGGTCTGCCGAGACGGCGACCTTCTCCTGGTGGACGTCGGCGCCTGCTACGCCAACTACAACGCCGACCTGACCCGCACCTATCCGGTCAACGGCCGCTTCTCCTCGCGGCAGCGGGCCGTGTACGACGCGGTCCATCGTGTCCTCGATGCCTCGATCAGTCGGGCCACCGTCGGCACCACCCCGCGCGACTGGCGGCGGGCGGCGCAGCTGCAGATGAACGACGAGCTTCTCGGGCTCGGCCTGATCACGCCGGAACAGGTGGCCAAAGACACCCCCGACGAGCCGGCCTGCCGGAAATATTTCATGCACGGCTTGGGGCACTCCCTCGGGCTGGGTGTCCACGACATCGCGCCGATCAACGGCCCCTTCCAGCCCGGCTGGGTGATCACGGTCGAGCCTGGGATCTACATCCCCGAGGAGGGGATCGGGGTCAGGCTCGAGAACGACATCCTCGTCACCCCCAGCGGCCCGGTCGATCTCTCCGCCCACGTGCCGATTCGTGCCGACGAGGTCGAGCGGCTGGTGGGAAGGACGGGAGGGTAAAACGGGATCGGCAGCGGTCGGATCGGGAAAAACCCGCGGCGGGCGGTGGTCACTCACCTCCAGACGAGTTTGCCCTGACCGGTTGCACGTGGCAGAATTGGGGAAGTTTTCCGGCTGTGCGTGCGGGGGGAGCCGGCGTCCGCCCCCCCCCTGCCGATGCAGCCCCGCCGATCGACCCTGGGACTCGGGTGGATGCCCGATCCGAACAGGGTCCGCGGTCCCGGCTTGCCGCTGGGATCGGCGACGCGGATGACGCCCCGGATGACGCGCTCAATCGACGCGCCAGATGACACGCGAGGAGTCAGTCATGGGTAGTTCCGCAGTCCGCCGCACCGGGCTTGCCAAGCCCCTGTCACGCTATTCCCTCGCTCTGCTGGCCGGCGGCCTCCTGCCGGGCGCAGTGGCCGCGGCAGCTGACAAGCCGATCCGCTTCGACCGCGACATCCGGCCCCTCCTTTCGGAGAACTGCTTCGCCTGCCACGGACCGGGCAAGCAGGAGGCGGGCTTGCGGCTCGACGACGGTGCGGCCGCGATCGCGGCCCTCGACAGCGGCGCGCGGGCGGTCGTCCCCGGCGACACCGCCGCGAGCACCCTGATCGCCCGGATCGTCACCGCCGATCCCGACACGATCATGCCCCCGCCCCACTCCCACAAGGAGCTCACCGCGGCGCAGAAAGACCTGCTCACGAGGTGGATCAACGAGGGGGCCCCCTACGAGCAACACTGGTCGTTCCGGAAGATCACCCGCCCCGAGGTGCCGGCGGCGGCGGGCGATCCCGGCAATCCGATCGACCGCTTCCTCGAAGCCCGCGTGGCGACCGAGGGGCTGCCACTCAACGGCGAGGCCGACCGGCCGACGCTCATCCGCCGACTGTCATTCGCCCTCACTGGCCTCCCACCGACGCCTGAGGAAGTGGCGGCCTTCGTCGCCGATCCCGCTCCCGACGCCTACGACAAGCTCGTCGATCGGCTGCTTGCGAGCCCCCACCATGGCGAGGAGATGGCCCGCCATTGGCTCGATGTGGCCCGCTACGCCGACACCCACGGCCTCCACCTCGACAACGAGCGCCACATGTGGGCCTACCGCGACTGGGTCGTGAAGGCCTTCAACGACAACCTTCCATTCGATCAGTTCACGATTCTTCAGCTTGCCGGCGATCTCCTCCCGGGCGCCACCCGCGAGCAGCAGACGGCCACCGGCTTCTCGCGCTGCAACGTGACGACGAGCGAAGGGGGCTCGATCAACGAGGAGCTCCTCTTCCGCTACGCCGTCGACCGCACCGCGACCACGCTCAACGCCTGGATGGGGCTCACCGGGCAGTGCGCCGTCTGCCACGACCACAAGTTCGATCCGATCTCGGCCAAGGATTTCTATTCCCTTTACGCGTTCTTCAATTCGGCGGCCGACCCCGGCTTCGATGGCAACATCGAGCAGACGGCGCCGGTCATCAAGCTCCCCACCCCCGAGCAGGAGATGGAACTGGCGGCGCTCGACACGAAGCTGCCGGAGCTCGAGAAGCGGATCGAGGAGGCGGTCGCGCAGGTCGTCTACGTCGATCCGGCGACTGTCGATCCGAAGCCGGCCCCGGTGACGAGCGAATCGGTCTGGCTCGATGACGATCTCCCCGCCGGCGCCTCGGCGCAGAGCAGCCCCGGCGGGCCGACCTGGTTCACAGGGGCCCAGCCCGGCGAGGTGGCTTCGGGGGCCCGCTGCCTCGACCGCACCGCCACCGGCATCGGCCAGGATGTCTTCATGCCCGCCGGCGAGATCCAGGCTGGCCCAGCCGGTGGCGAGCTGTTTGCCCATGTCTGGATCGACCCGGCGGCGCCACCGAAGGCCGTGATGATCCAGCTCCACACCGACGGCTGGGAACACCGGGCCGTGTGGGGCGAAGGGGGAGCGATCCCGTGGGGGGCGGTTGGCCAGCCGTCGCAGCTGGTGATCGGGCCCCTTCCCGAGGCGGGGAAGTGGGTGCGCATCGCCTTCAAGCCGGAGAGTGTCGGAGTGCCTGCCGGCACGAAGATCGGCGGCTTTGCGCTGACGCAATTCGACGGCCATGTCCGCTGGGACAAAGTCGGCCTGTCGAGCACCGATGACCCGGCCACCGATCAAGCCCGGTCGTTCGCGGCCTGGTGGAAGGCGCGCACAGGAGTCGAAAAGATCGACGACGTTCCGGAGGCGCTCCGCGGCCTGGTCAGGGAAGGGCCTGAGAAGACGACTAATCCCGACGAGGTCGCGCGGATCCGCCGCCATTGGCTGCGCGTCGTGTGGCGCGACAAGCCCGAGCCGGTGGTGCTCGCCGACCGCGAGCTCGTCGAGACGCGTCGCACGCGCGACGACCTCGAGAAGTCGCTCACACGGACGTTCGTATTCAACGATCTGCCGCAGATGCGCGATAGCTTCGTGATGCAGCGCGGGGCCTACAACAAGCCGGGGGAGAAGGTGACGAGGGCCACCCCCGGATTCCTGCCGCCGCTGGCCGTCGCCGAAGGGGCAGTCCCCAACCGGCTCGATCTGGCCAAATGGATCCTCCTCCCGGAGCAGCCACTGGTGGCGCGGGTCGCCGCCAACCGGCTCTGGCAGCAGTTCTTCGGGATTGGCCTCGTGAAGACGAGCGAGGACTTCGGCCAGCAGGGAGAGGCGCCAAGCCACCCGGAGCTCCTCGACTGGATGGCGAGCGAATACCGGGAGAGCGGCTGGAACACCCGCCACATGGTGAAGCTCCTGGTGACGAGCCGGGCCTTCCGCCGCCAGGCGTCGATCGCACCGGAGCAGCTTGTGGCGGACCCGGAAAACCGGCTCCTCGCCCGCGGGCCGCGGATCCGCCTCGACGCCGAGCAGATCCGCGACAACGCCCTCTTCGTTTCGGGGCTGCTCGTCCCCACGCTCGGCGGGCGCGGTGTCCGCCCCTACCAGCCGGACAACATCTGGGAGCCGGTCGGCTTCGCCGGCTCCAACACCCAGCGCTACGCCCGCGACACCGGCCCCGCCCTCTGGCGGCGGAGCCTGTATGCGTTCGTGAAGCGGACGGCGCCGCCGCCGTTCATGGTCAACTTCGACGCCCCCAATCGGGAGCAGTTCTGCGCCCGCCGGGAGCGGAGCAACACGCCGCTGCAGGCGCTCCAGCTGATGAACGACATCCAGCATGTCGAGGCAGCGCGGGCCCTGGCGACGCGGGCCCTCTCCACCGGCCCGGCCGATGACGCAGCCCGGATCGACTGGCTGTTCCGCTCTGTGATCGCCCGGGGGGCGGAATCGGCGGAGATGGCGGTGGTGGCCGAGGAACTCGCCGCCCACCGTGGCCGCTATGCCGCCGATCCCGACTCCGCCAAACGGCTCGTCACCCTCGGCGAGTCGAAGGCACCGGAAAACCTCCCGGCCGAAGAGCTCGCCGCCTGGACGCTGATCGCCAACATGCTCCTCAACCTGGACGAGACCCTCTCGAGGAACTGATCCATGGCCCACCCGCTCCCCTCCGGCCTCGACCTCAATCTCCAGGCCTGCCGCCGTGCGTTTCTTCGCCGCTCTGGCGTCGGCGCCGGTGCCGCGGCGCTTGCGCTCCTCGAGAGCCGCCGTGGCGGCGGGCTCTTTGCAAAGGCCGGCGCCGCCGCCATCGATCCGACCGCGATCCGCCCCCCCTCGCCGCGCGTCCACCCGCCCCTCCCCGGGCTGCCGCATCATGCACCCAAGGCGCGGAGCGTGATCTACATCCACCCCAACGGCGGCCCCTCGCAGATCGACCTCTGGGACTACAAGCCGAAGCTCCAGGAATACTTCGACAAGGATCTCCCCCCGAGCGTCCGCGGCGATCAGCGGCTCTCGACGATGACCAGCGGCCAGCAGCGATTCCCGGTGGCGCCGTCGAAGTTCAAGTTCGAGCAGCGCGGGGCCTGCGGCCGGTGGATCAACGCCGAACTGCTCCCGCACACGGCCGGGATCGTCGACGACGTGGCACTGGTCAAGAGCGTGTTCACCAACGCCATCAACCACGACCCCGCCTGCACCTACGTGATGACCGGCAGCGAGGTGCCCGGCAAGGGGAGCCTGGGGAGCTGGCTCGCCTACGGCCTGGGGAGCGAGAACGACGATCTCCCGGCATTCGTCGTCTTCACGCCGCAACCCGACATCAATCCCTCGCAGGCGCTGTTCACGCGGATGTGGTCGAGCGGCTTCCTCCCCACCCGCTTCACCGGTGTCGCGATGCGTGGCTCGGGGGATCCGGTCCTCTATCTCCCCAACCCCGATGGCGTGACCCGGGCCGACCGGCGCGTGATGCTCGACGCCCTCGGCAAGCTCAACGCCCGCGGCCATGAGCGCTTCCACGATCCCGAGACGCAAACCCGCATCGCGCAGTATGAAATGGCCTTCCGGATGCAGGCGAGCGTGCCCGATCTGGTCGACCTCACCGGCGAATCGGCGCAGACGCTCGCCATGTATGGCGACGACGTCAACAAGCCCGGTTCCTTCACCCACAGCCTGATCCTCGCCCGGCGGCTGGTGGAGCGCGGTGTGCGCGTCGTGCAGATCCTCCACCGCGGCTGGGACCACCACGGCAATCTCCCGAGCGACCTCAAGGCCCAGTGCCTCGACACCGACCAGGCGACCGCGGCGCTCGTCAAGGATCTCAAGGCCCGCGGCATGCTCGACGACACGCTCGTCGTCTGGGGAGGGGAATTCGGCCGGACGGTCTATTCGCAGGGGACGCTCACGGCTGAGACTTACGGCCGCGACCACCATCCGCGCAACTTCTGCATGTGGATGGCCGGCGGCGGCACCAAGGGGGGGACGGTCCTCGGGGAAACCGACGACTTCAGCTACAACATCGTCGAGAACCCCGTCGACGTGAACTCCTTCAACGCCACGATCCTCCATCTGATGGGGATCGACCACGAGCGCTTCACGTTCAAGTTCCAAGGCCTCGACCAGCGGCTCACGGGCGTCGAGGAGCAGCACGTCCTCAAGTCGCTGCTGGCGTAAGCGACCCACAAAGCGCAGCGCGCGCCGCACCACGCTCACCACTCGGCACCGCCAGCAAGGGGTCGCCCGTGCTCCGAGAGCCGGCCTCGCCGGTCAGCGAAGCCCGGAGGGCGAAAGCGCAAGCGGCGCGGAGAGAGCCGAGGCCATGGATAGCCGAGGCGAACGTTCGGCGACGGGGCACGGGCGACCCCGAAGCCACGCTTGGCCCGAATCGGGGAAGCCCACAGAGAGCCTTGGCCCGGATGCCAGCCCCCCTCCGCGCTCACCCGGCCGCCCGAATCCGGTATGCTCGTTGCGACGATTTCACTCAGAGGAATCCCAGAGGAACCCGTTCCATGCGTCTGTTCGCCTGCTCCCTGCTCCTCCTGGCGTTCGCCATCACCCTTCCGGAGACTTCCGTGTCCGCCGCTGATACCGACGTTCCCCTCCCCACGCTCCCCAAGGGTGCAGGCGTCCTCGATGCCGATCCCCCCACGACATTCACGAAGACCGCCTCCGGTCTGCAATACCGCGTGCTCCGCAAGGGCGCCGGCGTGAACCCCAAGGCGAGCAACACCGTGAAGGTCAACTACCACGGCTGGCTCGACGACGGGAAGGTGTTCGACAGCTCCTACAAGCGCGGCGAGCCGATCGAGTTCGGGCTCAACCAGGTGATCCCCGGCTGGACCGAAGGGATGCAGCTGGTCGGCAAGGGGGGGATGATCGAGCTCCTCATCCCCAGCAACCTCGGCTACGGCAAGCGCGGGGCGGGCGGGGCGATCCCCCCCGACGCCACGCTCCACTTCCTCGTCGAGCTCCTCGACGTCCGCTGAAGCCCGGTCGAGGTCGGTCAGTCACACAGACGGCCCGCGCGGGGCGATCCCGCGCGGGCCGTTTTTCATGTCGGGAGCATCGATCCCCGTCTTGCGATCGGTCCAGCAGCAGCGGGTTTCCCGCAGCAGGCGGCTATCGCATCTCCGCCGTCAGCGCCATCACTACCGGCGCCGTCGGATCGTCTCCCTTGACCAGGTCGATCCGCTCGATACTCGTCTCCTTGCCGGGATGGATGACGAGCTTGCGCATCTGCCGGCCGGCGAGGTCGAAGGCATATTCGCTCTCAGGCACATCGACGCGGCGGATGTAGTCGGCGAAATGGCGGCCATTGACGAGCGGATGATCCTCGGTCGTGCCGTCGGCGTAGACGAGCCGCACGATCATCGAGGTCGATTCCTCCCGGGTCGCGGGCCAGCCCCAGCCGGAGATCCCTCCAAGGATGTGGATCGCCGCGGCCGGGCTCCCCAAGGGGAGCGACACGGCCTTGGGCATCTGCGGGGCGATCTTCCCCTGCGGGCCGTGGAGCATGACGGCGTTGCGGATCGTGTCTCCCTGCGGATCGACGAGCACGAAAGGCACGCTCCCCACCATCTTCGGCTTCCAATCGGGGAAGACGAGGCGCTCGATCTCCCCATCCGGCTCGAAGAACATCCCCTTCGTCGTCACGACCGTGGCCGCCTTGTCGAGCGGCAGCGGGACATACTTCCCCTTGGCGGTGAGGAACGCGAGGAGATCGGCGAATCCCTTCGGCTGGATCTGCTTCTCGAAGCCGACCGGCATGAGCGAATTGGGGGAGGGCTGGAATTCGTCGATCTCGTCGCGCTGGATCGGATGCCGCTTCCCCTCGGCGTCGACCAGTTCCACGGCCGTCCGGCTCTCGGCGGCAAGCAGCCCCGTGACGACGCGGCCGTCGTCGGTGGTCACCGTCCAGGAACGGTAGTTGCCC
>CANGIH010000007.1 GCA_947453875.1 Planctomycetaceae bacterium
CGGCCATCGCCCAGAGCACGATCGTCTGGTTCTTGCGGGGGGAATTGGCGTGGTGGCGGCCAGCGTTGCGCCCCATCGGGCCAAGGCCAGGTGAAGCCGATCACTTCGAGTCCCGGCATAGCAACCCCGAAAGTATCCCCGGCAGGGATTGTTGATTCGCAGTTTCGCCGCAGAAATCAATCGGTGTCGGAAAGGCACTTCCCTCAATCCGACCCTGTTTCGGGGCAGGCCGTCGCCCTTGGCAGTATCTCGGTTCATACGGCAGGGGAGGCGCCTTCGGGTGCCGCCCCTGCCTTCATTTGTTCGCGAAAGTGTCCATGGTGAAAATCACCACATTGAACGACCGGCCGGTGCGGCAGGTGCGATACATGCCCGACTGTACGTTCATTCACAACCTCTACGAGCGGCGGCCTGGCGGCCGCGCTGAGGGCGAGCCTCTCTGCCCGAACGATCTTCCTCATCGAAACATCACCGTAACACGACATCGATCGGCATCCCCGAGTCGTTATTGAATCGAACTGCCACTTTCACAACCAGTGCAGCGACATCAATGGCTTGCCAAGGCCAGCGAGCTACAGATCATTGTATCCCCCGGGTGGCAGGGATATCCTGCCCACGCCGCGTCGGGCGGTCGGTCCCAGACTCACTCCAGGTCCAAGCTTCAAGAAAGCCTTTATCATGACCACCCGTCGTCAGTTCGTGCAGAGTCTTCCTGCGTTTGCCGTGGCTGCGCACATGACGCTCGACAGCGAGTCGGCCCCCGCGGCCCCGAATCCCACCGCTCCGGCGGCCGGACACTTCCACCCCAAGGGAAAGGCCCCCTCGGAGTTCACCAAGGAGGTGCTGCGGAAGGCGAAGCAGGCCTTACCGTTTGACGACACACGCGACTTCGACGAACAGCGGCGTGGCCTGGTCGCTCGGATGCCCCAGATGCAGATAAAAAACGACGCCGGCGGCGTCGCCTGGGACATGACGCGGTTTCAGTTCCTCGACCAGCAGGACGAGTTCGACACGGTCCATCCCTCGATGCACCGCATCGGCCAACTCAACAACAACTACGGCCTTTACGAGGTCGTCCCCGGCATCTACCAGGTCCGCGGCATCGACCTCGCCCAGACTACCTTCGTTCGCGGCAAGACCGGCTGGATCGTGTTCGACTGCCTTGTCACCGCCGACGCCATGCGGGCCGCCTGGAATCTGTTCCAGGAGCACAAAGGCGAGGGCCTGCCGGTCACTGCGGTCGTTTACTCGCACTCCCACGGCGACCACTGGGGAGGCGTCCGCGGCGTGGTCGACGAGGCCGACGTCCGCTCCGGAAAGGTGCAGATCCTGGCCCCCCGCGACTTCATGGTCTATTCGATCTCGGAGAACGTCTTCGCCGGCAACGCAATGAATCGGCGAATGTTCTATCAATACGGCGTGCTCCTGCCGGTGAGCCCCTACGGCTACGTCACCCAGGGGCTAGGGCATGCCATCTCCCGTGGCACGTCCGGTCTGATAGCCCCGACCCGTATCGTGGAGAAAGACATCGAGGAGATCGAGGTGGACGGCGTGCGGATGATCTTCCAGAACACGCCCAACACGGAAGCCCCATCGGAGATGAACACCTACATCCCCGAGATGAAGGCTCTCTGGATCGCCGAGAACGTCTGCGCGACGCTCCACAACATCTACACGCTCCGCGGCGCTCTGGTGCGGGACGCCCTCAACTGGTCGAAATACATTAACGAGGTGATCTACCGCTTCGGCCAGGAGGCCGTGGTAATGTTCGGCGCCCACCACTGGCCGCGGTGGGGCAACGAGAGGGTGCAGGAGATCCTTCGCGGTCAACGGGACCTCTATGCCCACTTCAACAACCAGGTGCTCCACTTGGCCAATCAGGGCGTGACCGTCAATCAGATTCACAACGTTTACGAGCTGCCGAAGAGTCTCCAGCAACGGTGGGACTGCCGCGGTTACCACGGTTCGGTCCCGCACAACGCTCGGGCCGTCGTCAACCGCTACCTCGGCTACTGGGACTGCAATCCCGCCACACTCATCCCTCCTTCCCCCGAGGAGTCGGCCCCGCTCTATGTCGAGATGATGGGGGGATCGGAAAAAATCCTCGCCAAGGCAAGGCAGCTACATGATCAGGGCGAATACCTGCTCGCCACCGAGATTCTCAATAAGCTCGTGCAAGCGGAGCCCAGGAACCAGGTGGCCAAGGAACTCTTGGCCGACGTGTTTGAACAACTTGGCTACCAGCAGGAGAATCCGGGGCTTCGCAACAGCTTCCTGTCGGGCGCTTACGAACTCCGCGAGGGCGTTCCGGAGGGGGCCTCGCCCAAATCGAGCGGACCAGACGTGATCCGGGCGATGAGTACGGAGCTATTTCTCGACTTCCTCGGCATTCGGATGGACAGCCGCAAAGCGGAGGGGATGCGGTTCACGATGAACCTGATCACGCCCGACAACGGCGAGAAATTCGCGGTCGAGCTCGAGAACGCCACCCTCACGAACCTGCCCGGGTTCCTGGCCAAGAAGGCCGATCTCACGCTTACGATCAACCGTTCCGACCTCGAGCAGACGATGATCGGGGCCAAGACGCTCGAGGCCCAGATCAAGGACGGCACGGCGAAGGTCGAAGGCGATGCCTCGATCCTAGCCAAGCTCGCGAGCACGATGGTGGACTTCGACCCGCGTTTCGAGATCCTGCCCGGCACGCGGGGGCGGGAGGAGCTGCTTCACGCCGAGCCCTTCGAGGCGGTGCCTGGAAAGACGATCCCGGAGTAATCGGCGGAACCTGCCGTCGTTTGCGTAACCGGATTTATTGGCGCAACCGTCATGATCGGCCGATGAGCCACCTTGTGGAGTTGCTCCACCTGCGGGGGAGGTCTGCGCGAAGGCATCCGAGCCCCCCCTGGACTACCCACATTGCCACTGGCCCGCCCGGCTCGAGCGTCTGGCAACCATGGGAAAACCACGGCGAATGCCTACCGAACGGCGAGAGCGATCTGGTCATAGGCCCGTCCGCGGCTGCCTTGCGATCGTCGGCTGGCTTGCGTTGGCCACCTGGGTCGCGATGCCTGCCCGGGCTGCCGAACCACCTGAGGGTCCTGAGACTGCCGCGACCGAGGCCGTCGTGGAGGCGATCCCGCCCCCTCAGTTCGACGAATGGGAGGCCGAATTCGCCGCCGCGGGCTCGTCCTGTGCTGCCTGTACCGAGGCCGACTCCAGCTTCCTCGGAAGCCGGTTTCGCGTGGACTACGACAACGGGTTCGCCATTCTGCCACGCGATCCCGACGAAACGCCGTATTCGCTACGGATCCGCAACCAGAACATGTTCCGCTACGACGGCTTCTCCCGGGCGGAGTCATCCTGGACCGACAGCGCAGGCAACCAGCTGCCCATCAATAACTCGAACTACTTCGGCATCCCGAGAGGACGCTTGATCTTCTCGGGCAACGCGATCATGCCCCGGCTCTCGTATCTGCTGAACATCGACTACAACTCGGTCACCAACCAGCCGATCGGCTTCCGGGCATTCTGGCTGAGCTATCGGTTCAGCAAGGCACTCGAACTCTACGTTGGACAGTCGAAGGTGCCGGGGTCGCGGGAATGGATCGAGAGCGCCTTCGCCCCGCTCCAGAGCGCCGACCGCACCATGGCGACCACCTTCTTTCGCCCCAGCTTGAGCCAGGGCATGTGGATCACGGGCGAGCCGCTCGACGACGTCTTCTATCACGCGATGGTGTCGAACGGGTTCAACACGCTCAACCTGCAGCCCGAGCAACTCAACAACCGCTTCGCGTGGTCCGGGTCGGCCTGGTGGGAGCCGTGGGGAGAGTTTGGTCGCGGCTACTCCGACCTCCAGCATCATCAGGAGGCCGCCATCAGGCTCGGTGGCTGCTATACCTACGCTCTCGGCAGCGGCAGCCAGTCTGCGAGCGACGCCGTCGAAAACTCCCCCGTCCGACTCTCGGACGGCACGGTCATCACGACGCCGGGCGCGCTCGCCCCCGGTGTCACGCTCCTCTCGTATGACATCTCGTTGGCGGCCATCGATATGGCGTGGAAGTACCGCGGCCTGAGCGTGTCGTCGGAACTTTATTTCCAGGATCTGCTCGGACTGCAGGGCACCGGGCCGCTGCCGATCGCCTCCACGTCGGCATTCGGGGGCTTCGTCAAGGGAGGCTGGTTCGTCGTTCCGCGTGAGACGGAGGTCTACGCCCGCACGTCGTACGTCACCGGAGCCTATGGCTCGGGATATGAGCTGGGGGGAGGCTTCAACCGGTTTTTCCTGCCGGGGAAGGACAACCTCTTCTTCACCTTCGACACGGCCTGGCTGGAAAACTCCCCGGCCGGCCAGAACCGAACCGGCTTCGTGGCCGGTCAGACCGGCCTGCTGGTGCGAGCCCAGATCGTCGCCGCCTACTGAGAGCCCGTGTTATGAAATTCGCCCGCACCTCGATCATCGTCGGATTGCTCCTGACGCTGGTGGCGATGCGCAGCGACGCGCAGGATGGCCCAGTCGCGGCCGTCGCCGACACGCAGGTGGTCACCGAACGGCTTGCCTACCCATACTCCATCGATTTGCTGCCCGACGATCCGGCACCGCCGCCCTACGAGGAAGCCCCCGGTGCAGCCGCTGGCCCGCCGGGAGAAGGGGTTGATGCCTTCGGCCCTAAGACGGTGACGGGCGACGCCTTCGATCGCTTGTTCTCGACGAAGGAGTCGGGCGTTACGTTTGGCGGCCGGGTGACGCAATTCGGATTCGGGCTCGCTGGCGGCATCGATCGGCCGGTGCCGCCGCCGCTCGGAGAGGGCGACGTATTTCGCTACACCGGTCGGAGCGAATACGACGCGGTCGTTGATCTTGAGAAGTTCGGTGGCCTGCCACATGGTCGGCTGCTCGTGCGGGCCGAGCAGTGGTATGGCGAGTTCGGCAACGTGTCGCCGCGGGCGGGCACCTTCACGCCGACGGTGTTCCCGGCGTTCCTACCGCCTCGGCCAAACGACCCTGGCGTGCCCTACATCACTAACTTTCTCCTCACACAGCCGCTGTCGCCGAACTGGGTCGTGTTCGGTGGGAAGAAGGACGTGCTCGGCACCGTCGACCAGGACATCTTCGCCGGCGGCGACGGCACCGAACAGTTCGTCAACCAGGCACTCATCGCCAATCCGTCGTTCCTACTCGGGATGCCTTACTCCTTCTTCACCGCCGGTGTCGTCTCGCCTCGTGACTGGGGAGGCGTGGCGGTGTATGTCATGGATCCGAAGAATCGCACGGCCGACTTCATGCAGTTCGGCGACCTGTTCAATCAGGGCATCATCATCGGTGGTGAGATCAAGCGGAAGACGATGTTCTTCGATCTGCCTGGGCAGCAGCACGTGGGCGGCGTCTGGAAGCATCAGGAGCAGCTCGATCTGCGGGCTGCGTTCACGCCGCCGGGGCCTGGCTCCGGGCCTCCGGGGAGTGGCCCGCCGACGCTGTGGGATTCATGGGTCGCCTACTACGGGTTCGACCAATACGTCGTCCGCTACTCCGACAATCCCGACAGCGGCTGGGGCCTGTTCGGCCGCGCTTCCATCGCCGACGGTAACCCGAACCCGATCAAATACTTCCTGAGCACCGGCATCGGCGGCTTCAGCCCGCTTGGCGGGGCGCGGGGTGACACGTTCGGTCTCGGCTGGTTTCTCGTGGGCGCGAGCGATCAGTTCGGCCCGGTGCCAACGGCCCTGTTCGGCCCGCGGGACGGCCAGGGCGTCGAGTGGTTCTACAACATCCAGGCCACGCCCTGGTTCAACATCACGCCCGACCTCCAGTGGATTCGCCCGGGACTGGGGGCGATTTCCACCGACAACGCGTTTGTGTACGGCATCCGTGCCAACGCGACATTTTGACCACGGCCAAGGGAACCATCAGTGGGCACCCGATGCCCCTTGCTTCAGCGTGTCCATCACCTTGTCGAGCGAAAAGCTGGCAGCCTGCATCCGCGGCGGGAAGTCCCTAAAGGTTGCCAGGAACTTTCCGACATAGGCCTGCGCCGGCACCAGCATGAAGGCGCGGTCGATCATCCAGTCGTAATCGGTGTTGCTCGTGATCGAGGCTCGTTCATAGGGGTTGCGGCGGAGATTGAACACCAGCGGTAGGCGGAGCGGGGTGAAGGGCTCATAGACCTTCATACCGACTGGATCAGGATTTCCAAGGCAAGCCAGGCTGGTGTCCCACGAACAAGAAAGCGGCGGCGTTCAACGCACCGCCGCCGCGGTGTTCGTGCATCACGGCTGCAATCCGGACCGCAAGGATTTTTGGTAGCATGCCGCTTTGCAGGGCGGCGTGGGCCTCGAGGAAGACCGGTTGTGGCTGCAGACGATCCACCCCGTGCAGTCGGGCATGGGGACGGGCGAGAAAATCCCCACCGACTCCCGTTTGACTGGAACCTGCCGCCGCGGCCGTCGGCGGTGTTCACGCTGCCGGCAGGTTGGCAACCGGCGGGCTGGGCGATGGTGGCCCTGCTCACGATCCTGGCCGGCTATGGGCTCACGTGCCTGCGGATCGACGACGACCTCTTCGCGCTGGTGCGAGACTCCGGCTCCGACTTCCGTGCCATCGACGAAGCGTCGGCGTTGTTCGGCTCTCCCGACCGAGACTGCATCATCCGGGCGGCGGCGCGTTCGGGAGACATTTTCGACGCCGATGCTCTCCTGCAGCTGCGCGATGCCGTCCTCCGCCTTCGGCAGGTGAGCGGCGTCGAGGAAGTCCGGTCCATCTTCGACGTCCGCCGCGAGGGCGCCGCCGGAGCCGTTCTGCCGATCATCCCGAACAAGCGTGGCCCCCTGGGCGCCGAGGCACGTGCCTCGGCCAAGAGCCGCGCCGTGCGACACCCCCTCGTCGCAGGCCACCTGCTCTCGGCCGACGCAGCCTCCTCGCTCGTGCTCGTGCGGCTGGAGGCCGACGCCGATCGTCCGCCCCGGCTGCCCGAGGTGATCGTCGCGATCGAACGCGTCCTCGAGTCCATCGGTGGTCCCGATTCCGCACTCGACCTCGAACTCACCGGCCTGCCCGCCATCCGGGAACAGGCGGGCCGCAGTCTGCGTCGCGACATGCTGATCTTCAACGTGCTGGGCCTGTCGCTGGCGGTGGCACTCTCGGCGATCGTGGCCAGAAGCCTGCGGTCGACGGTAGTGACCTGCGTGCCCCCTTTCGTGGGCGCCGTCTGGGCATTCGGGGTGCTGGGGCTGGGCGGAGTTCCGGTCAACATCCTCACCAGTGTCGTCCCCTCGCTGGCACTCGCGGTGGGCACCTGCGACTCCATCCACTTCATCGAGGACATGCGACGCAGCGTGCGACGCGGCATCCCACCTGCGGCCGCGTCGAGCCACGCGATCATCCGGGTAGGCCGCGCCTGCGGGCTGACGAGCCTCGTGACGGCGATCGGCTTCGCCTCGCTGGCGGCGGCGCAGATCGATGCCGTGCGTGGGTTCGGGATCGCGGCGGCCGTCGGGGCGCTGGCCAGCTTTCTGGCGGTATCGCTGATCACGCCGCTGATCGCGGCCACCGGCTTTTGCAGCGGCCCGCGGCTGGGCCGCTCTTCCCGCACGGCCGGCCGACTGGCCAACCTGCTGGCGGGAGTTTCCCTGCGACACGCCCGGCCGATCGCCCTCGTCGGCGTCGGACTCACGCTCCTGCTCTCGTTGGCCGGGTCGGGCATCGACGCCGACAGCCGCGTGATCGACTCCCTGCCCCGCGACGCGTCAGCCGCGCGGGCGCTGGTGCGGGTCGATCGCGACTTTGGCGGAGCGATGGGCGTCGTCGTGGTGGTGGGCTGGCCCGACGACGTCGATTGGCGAGACGACGCCGTGCGTGCTTCACTGGATGAAGTCCACGACGTGCTCGAGCGGTCCGGCGGAATCTCGCGGACAATCTCACTGGCCACGGTCGCCGCCACGCTTCCCGACAGGTCCCAAAAACGGCTGGTCGCGGAGGACTTTCATGACTTCGTGGCGCCGAAGTCCCGCGTGGCGCTCGTTCGGGCCCGGGTGTCCGACGTCGGCTTCCGCGGCCTGGAAGGCGTCTCCGAGCGAGTCGATGCCGAACTCGGGGCGCTCGCGCGCCGAAAGCCGGGCTGGCGGTTCGAGTTGACGGGCATGTCGGTCGTCTCGGCGCGAAACATCCGACAACTCGTCCGCGACCTGGGCTCCAGCCTGTTTCTGGAGGTGGTCGTGATCGGCGTCATCCTAGCGTGCGCGTTTCGCTCGCCGTTGGCCGGATTGGTGAGCCTGGTGCCGAACGTGTTTCCTCTCACGGTGATCGGTGGCCTGCTGATGGCGACGGGCCGCTCGCTCGACCCGGCCACCGTGATCTTGTTCAATGTCTGCCTGGGCCTGGCGGTCGACGACACGGTGCATCTGATGTCGTCGCTGGCCCGGCACCGTCAGGCGGGCGTGCCAACCGCCACCGCCGTGCGGCGAGCTGTCGCGGAGACGGGAAACGCGGTGGTCGTGAGCGGCCTCTTACTTGCGGTGAATTTCGCGACCGTCACCGCCAGCAGCGTGCCGTCACTGGCCGCCTTCGGCCGGCTGGCATGCGCCGCCGTGGTGGCGGCAACCGTGGCGGAACTCGTGTTCCTGCCGGCGCTGCTCGTGGCCACCGATGCGGCCGTCCGCGTATTCTTGCCCCGGTTTCGCGACGGCATCTTCGCAGCCGACCCGGTGGAGTCACGCCCGGCCTGATCGAGCGATCGACGCATGTCGCCCTCGATCGGAGGACGCCTCGGCCGCCGACGCGGCCGGGCACCGCCCGGTCACCGCAGCAGCCCGCGGAAGGGTTCGTAGATTCGCAGCGACAGAAGGACCTCGGATCTCAGAAACCCGAAGGCGACGTCCTCTCGCGTGACGGTCCATCCAAACCCGAAGATACGATAACTCGCATCGAACGCGATGCGGTCGCTGACGTTCCAAATGGCGCCCACGCCGGCCTGCCAGGCGTATCCCGTCATGGTGCGATCGATACTCGGAGCGGGTGGATCGACGTTGATCTTCTGATACTCCGTCTGGAAGCTTGCGGCACCGATGCCGCCGCCACCGTAGAGATCCATCTGCTCGGTGAGGTTGAAGTCGCGCCACACGTTCGCCAGCGAGGACCAGCCACAGCTCCGCGCCTGCGACTCACAGACGAGGGTAGGGTCGCGGACGGAGTAATTTTCGTTGAAACCGAGATACGTCTGCGCGATGGGGCCCCGGTAGCGGCCCTCGACCTCGACCCGGAGCCGGCCGTTGGACCGCTCCAGCGCCATCCCGACGGCACCGCCCTCCGTCAGGCTCGAAGACGGCGTGTTGTCGCCGGACACGACGAGGAACGAGCCGCCGAGGATGCCGGTCATGTAGAAACGGCTCGCGGACGGACCGAGCACGCCCTGGGAGACCGGCGTCATCGCGGGCAGCAGCGAGATGGGTTCCCGCTCGTTCACGGGAACGATGGCTTCCCACCCCGCTGGACTCACGGATTCATCGTCCCATGACGCGAAAGCTTCGAGGTCGAGCACGCGTGGGAGGTCATCGGCATTGCCCCGTCCCGCGAGGCAGACGAGCACGAGCACGAGGCTCGGAATCGCCGTGACTCCCGCCCGGCCCGGTCGTCTCCAGAGGACCGCGAGCATCTCGTTTTCTCCGAAGCGTCGCCCACCGCGGGCATCAGGTGAATTCCGATAGGTCATCGGCACCTTCGTCGCGTCCGTGCGAATGAAAAGCCGCGCAGTGGCACAGTCGCACGGACGACCTGCTCGCGGCCACGAGGGCGACACAGTGGGGAGCGGGCGGGGACTTTACGGCCCACGAGGCTCGCACGAAGAGGATTCCGTGCCAGGTTTGCCCGGCACAACGCCCCCACGCATCCCCTGCACTACGCTTCGGCACGCCGCAGAAACCGCAGTGGAGCCAGCAAACCCTCGCGGGGCACGCTGCGAATCGGCTCCGGCGCGACTCCCTGACGTGCAAGCAGCGTGTTGGCGGCTATGAATCCCGACACGGCCGCTCGCTCCATCAGGGCACAGGGCATCGGCACCGAGACATAGTCTCCCGCCAGCGCGACATCCGCGATCGCCGTCCGGGCCGTCGGTCGCAGACGCATCGAACCCGGAGGAAACGCCGGACAGTCTTGTCGAATGAGCATGACCTCGTCCAAGACCCGCACGCCGCGAGTCTCCGGATAAAATGTCTGCAGGGCGGCGAGCAGGTCGGACCGTATGCCGGCTTCATCCCAGCCGTCCGGCACGGCGTACGCGTGCAGTTCCACGACACTGCCGCCGTGCCTCGCCGCCCACGCTGCGCTCTCGTCTTGAAAGCGATCGTAGCAGGAGATGTTGTCCAATAATCCGACCCCGGTGGTGCCCACGAAGGCCGCGCGATCGGCACGCAGCGGATCCTCGAGCCACACACGCAAAACCGCGAACCGCAAGGTCGTCCGCAGACGCTCGATTCCGGAGAGTGGCGCCAGGGCCGGACTCGTCTCCACAAGCCTCGAGACCGCCGGCACATCCAGCGCGATGACCACGTCGTCGGCATCGACGCTCCCCGCCGTATGCTCCACCCGCAGCGTGCCATCCATGTGGCGATCGACCCGCGACACGGCAGCGCCCGTAAGCACCCGCACGCCGCGGCTGCGGAGCCATTTTTCGAATGGCTTCCATATTCCCACGTGCAGCGGCTGCCTCACCGCATCGAAAATCAGCCCCTCGGGATTGCCCGTAAAGTAGAAGTGGAAGCTCATCAGCAATTCCGCGGCCGACAGTTGCTCTTCCGGATTGAAGAACGAGTGCGAAAACACGTCGAACAGCATTCGCTTTGCCACATCCGGAAAGCGGAGCGATTGGAGGTACTCCGTCGCGCTCACGCCATCGAACCGGTCGTAGGTTCGCTCGGATGAGAATCGGAGCATCTCCAGCGCCGCGAACGCATCGACGCGCATCACGTCGCCCGCCGTCAGATACGGCGTCTGCCAGACGAGCTTCATCAGCTGGAAGGGCGTGCGGGTGGGCAGGCCGCGAAAGCTCTGCAACATGCCGTCCGGCCCGAGGATCGGGTAGTCCGGCAACGGCTGCAGCAAAGAAAGATCGGGATCGATCCGCCGCAAGAGCCCGCGCAGGTTGTAATATTGTCGGAAAAAAGCGTGAAAGCCCCGCTCGACCTGGACCCGCTCGCCATTCTCCAGGCGGTGTTCGAAACCGCCGGCGCGGCCGCCGAGCAAGGGTTCCCGCTCGATGAGCGTGACATCCACACCCCGCTCGCACAGCACCGTCGCGGCCGCCACACCGGCGATCCCCCCGCCGATCACCGTGCAGCGGTGCGGCCTGGTCACGCGCGCGGCGAGCGCGCGACCGCCCGGTTCGGGGATGTACAGCGTTTCCGGACAGAGACGACTCATGGTGCACACTGCCAACCGTCGCCGCAGATGCGCGAAACCGTGCTCCGGGTTGACGCCTGCCGGATATCACCCGGTCTTCTTCGATCTGCAGGCGACCGCGGCCTCTCTCGGCGCGGGTCGAGATCATACCTCACGTGGGGCCTCGTGAACGCGTGCACAGCGGCGACCAACGCGACGCACGTCGCGGCCGAGGGCGGTTTCATCGCCAGGGCCGTCGGAGAGTCGATCTTCACCGCGGGCGATACGCTCGAGGCGGTCAGGGCCTATGTACGAGATGCCGTGGAGTGTCACTTCGAGGAAGGGCACATCCCGAAAATCATCCGTCTGCTTTTCGTCCGCGATGAAGGATAAAAGATAGCCCGGTCAATGGCACGACCGCAACGGTCTTGGAGAAGGCCACGACAAAAACCCTGGCCGCAGCCCGTGCAGAGAGCGCGTGCGAATCCAATGCAGAGGATGCCGCACTCGAGATAGCCGCGGAGTTCCTCCTCAACGTGGCCCGGCACGGGCCGCTCGGCACGGTCGCGCCACTCGAGCCAGCGCTCGAGGTTCTCAGAGACGATCCTGTGGAGCGGAGTCTTCTCGGGGCGGCGACGCTCGCCGCGGCGTGCCGGCGCGGAGCCGGCATGAGGCCGGAGGCGGGGCCGCGCGGGAAACGCGGCGGCGGAAGCGATCATGGGCAGACGGGGGCGGGGGCAGCGTGCGTGATCGCGTGCACACTATTCTGCCGCCGCCCCAGATGCGAGCGAGCCGCGGGAAACGCCGTCGCTTCGAGTCGCTACACTTTCAGGCCATGGCCAGCCGTCGACCCCGAAAACCCGTCAATCCCACCCGCCGCCGGAACCGCCGTGCCGAGGCGGCCGCATCGCCATCGTGGTCGCTCGACCCCCCGGGGCTCGACGAGGCCAACAGGCTCGTGAGCGTGGCGGAGGGCTTCGATGGGGAGCGGGCGCGGGAACTTACCACGGAGGCCCTCGGGCTTTCGCCCGACTGTGCGCTCGCGCACGTGCTTCTGGCCGAACTCTCCGACGATGCCGACGCCGCCGAAGAGCAGTATCGCCAGGGCATCGCCGCAGGGGAGTGGGCGCTCGGGGAGGCAGCCATCGAGCGGCACATGGGGGAACTTGGTCGGGTCGTGGAGGCCGCCGGGTATCTCCGGGCTCGCCGGGGGCTTGTCGCCGACAACGCGGTCGTCGCGTCGTTGGTGGTGCTCTTCGCCGTCGCGAGCCCGATCGTGAGCTTCCCGGTCTCTTTCTGCGGCTGGCATTCGTTGCGGGGCCTTCAGCGACTCCGTCGCGAACGAGGAGAGAGTTGGCCGGAACTGGCCAGAAGCCTCGCGGCCCTGACCGTAGGGGCGATCGCCCTGGTCGCGCTGGCATCGTGGCTCGTGCTCGGTGGCGCGGGCTGGAATGGCACGCTCATTCGGGTGACCTTTGTGGGTTTGAGTGCTGTGGCCGTGCCGCATCTGCTTCTGCACGGCGTCGCCCCCCTGTGCGAGGCGTTTGCAACACGGCGACCGTCGTCGCTGCAGTTGAAGCCCCGCATGACCGTGGGGTGCTCCGCATGACATCGCTCTCGGAGTTCGATTACGCCATCGTGGGCGGCGGTCTACAGGGCTGTCTGTTAGCCCATGCGCTGGCCTGGCACCGGCCGGAGGCGACCGTCCTGCTCCTCGAACGGGCCGACGAGTTGTGCGGCAATCACACCTGGTCGTTTCACGAGACGGACGTCGCCGAGCAGGCAAGAATCTGGTTCGACCCGCTGGTCGCTCACCGTTGGCCAGGCTACCGCGTCAGATTTCCGACACTGTCGCGGCGGGTCAAAATCGCTTACGCGTCGATCACGTCGGACCGCCTCCGAGAGGCAACGCTGGCGCTGGCAGGTGGCGCGGAGGGCCCTGCTCGCCCCGGCCGACTCGTCGTGCGCACCGGCGAGTCGTGCGAAATCCTGTCGCCGACCGCCGTCAGACTCGGCGGGACCGCCGACGTTTCGTGCCGCGCGGTCCTCGACTGCCGCGGCCGGGCGGAGGCAGGGGCACCGCGCGGAGCGGGCTATCAGACTTTCATCGGACACGAGTATCAGACTGCTCGGGGCTGGCCGGCATCGGAACCGACGGTCATGGATGTCCCGGCGGACCAGGCTGCGGGGTTCGAGTTTCTTTACGAGCTCCCGCTCGGTCCCGATCGAGTGCTGCTCGAGTACACCCGGTTCCACGAGGAGCCAGCCTGCGACGAATCGCGGGCCGCCTCGCTGATCTCGGCTCGGCTGGCCGAGGCCGGCGCAGGATCGGCGAAACTGATCCGAACCGAGCACGGGTGTCTCCCGATGCCCTATGTAACCGCAGCCACGCGCGAGACACCGTCGCCCGCCGGCGGCTATGCCGGAGACTGGTATCACGCCGCCACGGGATACTCGATGCCGCTGGCCGTTCGCTTTGCGGAACTCGTCGCCCGGGCCTGCCCGGACCGGGTCGCCGCCGAGGTGGCCTCCGCGGCCGCGGAAGACCGGCTCCGGCGAGGATTCGCCCGCTTTCTGAACCGGCTGCTCTTTTGCCTGGTCAGGGCCGAAGATCGCTGGAAGATCTTCCGACGCTTCTACCGTGTCTTGCCGGAAGAGCGAATCGCCCGGTTTTACGCCCATCGCTTCACGTTCACCGATGCGGCTCGGATCATGATTGGCTTGCCGCCGATCGGCCTGTCGCCGATTCGTTTTGCTAGGTCGTTTGTCTCGCTCCCGGGGCCGCTGCCCACATGACTACGAATCTCCTCGGCTTCGCCGGCGCGACACACCAAACCGCCCTCACGCGGCACGGCTGGTCCAAGGCCCTTCAACTCGGCCCCGACCTCTATCCCGGCGTGGGCGGCAAACGGTTTCGGGCCACCCTGCTCGAGTGGGCCTATACGTTCGCCGGTGGCCGTTGCGAGGCCCCCTCGCTGATCATCGATGCGGTCGAACTCCTGCACGCCGGTTCGCTCGTGATCGACGACTTTGAAGACGACTCGCTCACCCGCCGCGGCCAGCCGGCGCTCCACCAGGTGATCGGGCCGGCCCGAGCCGTCAACGCCGGCAACTGGATGTATTTCCGAGCTCTGGAACTGGCGGCAGCCGCCTTGGACGATCCCGCCCAGTCGGCGGCGCTCGTGGGCAGGTTCATCGCGGTGGCACGGCAGTGTCACGAGGGTCAGGCGATCGACCTGGCGATGCGGATCGACGAGGTCACGCCGCGGCAGGCCCAGGTCACGGCGCTGGCGATCTCGCGGTGGAAGACCGGCCGCCTCGCGTCACTGGCCGCGTGGTGTGGCGTCAAAGCCGCCGCAGGAGACCCGCAGACACAGCAAGCGGTTGCAGCCTTCGGATGCCGGATGGGCATCTGCCTGCAGATGAAAAACGACTTCGACGAACTCTGCGAACTGCTCAACGGGTCGGATCGGTGCGACGACCTCCGCAATCGCCGCGTCACCTGGCCCTGGGCCTGGGCCGCGAGCGAACTGTCGGCCCGGCAGTTCACAGCCTGGCAACACCGGCTGCGGCAATCGGAAGAGCAGCAGAGAGCGTTCCGCCCGCTCGCCAAGGATCTGCTCGACGCGACCCACCGCCGAGCGGCGGCTGCAATCAACAGCCGGCTCGACCGGGCAATCGACAGGCTTACCGCCTCGACGGGCGGTGCCTGTGAAGCCGGCCCGCTGGTCGCGATCTGCGACGCGCTGCGGATCGGCAGCGAGCCAACGAAAGCTGAGGCTCTTCCGTGAACATCGCGACCGTCGCAGCGCGGCGTCCGCCTCGGTCAGGCACAGGCTTGCACCGGCGGGCGGCCGTGATCGGCAGCGGCTTTGGCGGCCTCGCAGCCGCCATTCGGCTGCAGTCGATGGGCTTCGAAACGGTCTGTTACGAGGCCCACGACCAGCCCGGAGGCCGGGCTGCCGTCTACGAGGACGGCGGCTACATCTTCGATGCCGGTCCAACCGTGATCACCGCCCCGCACTGCCTGGAGGAGCTCTTCGAGCTCTCAGGCAGGCGGATGGCCGACTATGTCCGCCTGTTGCCCGTGACCCCGCTCTATCGGCTCCAGTGGAACGACGGTGTGTCCTTCGATTACGTCGCGGACGAGGCGGGGTTGATCGAACAGGTCCGGCGTGTGAACCCCGCCGACGTGGAAGGCTACCGTCGCTTCGCCGACTATTCCCGGCAGGTGTTCGCCAAGGGATACCAGGAACTCGGCGCCGTCCCCTTCCTCCACTTCACAGACATGCTCCGAGCCGCCCCGCAGTTGGCCCGCCTGCGGGCCGACCGGAGCGTCTACGCGACCGTTTCACGATTTGTCAAAGACGAGCACCTCCGGGAGGCATTCAGCTTTCACCCCCTGCTCGTCGGCGGGAATCCAATGGAGACGAGTTCCATCTACACGCTGATCCACTGGATTGAGCGGAAGTGGGGCGTGTTCTTTCCCGAGGGGGGCACCGGGGCGCTCGTCCGCGGCCTCGTGCGGCTCTTCCAGGACCTCGGCGGTACGCTCCGACTTGCGGCTCCCGTCGATCGAGTCACGCTCGAGGCTGCCGGCGACGCGACCAGGCACGTCGTCCATGCCGCCGGCGGGCCGCCGGAAGCGTTTGATGCAGTGGTCTCAAACGCCGACGTCCACCATACCTATGCGAAGCTCTACCGTGGGGTCGCCGCAGCCGGCCGCCGGCAGCGACGGCTGGAGCGAATGGCCTGGTCGATGTCGTTGTTCGTGCTGTACTTCGGCACCAACCGTCGGTATCCGAACCTGGCCCACCACACGATTCTCTTCGCGCCGCGGTTTCAGGGGCTCTTGCGGGACATCTTCCACGGCCATCACCTGCCCGCCGACTTCAGCCTCTATCTCCACGCCCCCACGATCACCGACCCGAGCATGGCCCCGGCCGGCGGTGAGTCGTTCTACGTGCTGAGCCCCGTGCCGCACCTGGGCAACGCGGCGATCGACTGGGAGGCGGTGGCCACTGGCTACGGCGACGCCATCCTCGAGTCGCTCGAGCAGCACCTCCCGGGGTTGCGAGAAGCGATCGTGACCCGTCGGCATTGCACGCCCGCCGACTTCGCGGGGAGGTTCAACGCCCACCTCGGGTCCGCCTTCTCGGTAGCGCCGACGCTCACGCAGAGCGCTTACTTCCGCCCCCACAACCGCGACCCGGACATCCCCGGGCTCTACCTCGTCGGAGCGGGCACCCATCCGGGAGCTGGCGTGCCCGGCGTCGTCAACTCCGCCAAGGCCACCTGCGACACGATCGCGGCGGACTTCCATGTCGTCGCCAGTTAGCAGCCCGACAGCTGGGGAGTCGATCCGGCGGCACAGCCGCTCGTTCTCGTTTGCGAGCCGGCTGCTGCCCGCGGGCAAACGGGCCAGCGTGGAGCGTCTGTATGCCTGGTGTCGGTGGTGCGACGACGGCGTCGATACCGCCGCCTCACCGCAGCAGGCGGTGGAGTTCGTCGACCATGCCACGCTGGACGTCCGCCGGATCGCCGAGGGAAAAAGCCCGGTCGCCGCGGAGAGCCGCTGGCTCGCGGATCTCGTCGGCCGGCACGACCTGCCACTCGAGGCGGCCTTGGCCCTGCTCGATGGGATGCGGTCGGACCTCACGGCGGCCACCGGCTTTCTCGAGGCCGACCTCCTGCGGTACTGCTTTCGGGTCGCTGGGGCTGTCGGTGTGCTCTTGTGTCCGATCCTCGGCCTCGCGGATCGTCGCCATCTCCCCCACGCCGCGGCGCTCGGCATGGGCATGCAACTGACCAACATCGCCCGCGACGTC
>CANGIH010000008.1 GCA_947453875.1 Planctomycetaceae bacterium
ATAGATCGTCCGGCCGAACTCCCCCCCCCAGACGATGAGCGTCTCGTCGAGGAGGCCACGGGCGGAGAGGTCGTCGATAAGGGCTGCGGTCGCCCGGTCGGTGTCGCGGCACTGCCCCCGGATCGCGTCGGGGAGGCCGCCATGATGATCCCACCCCATGTGGAAGAGCTGCACGAAACGCACGCCGCGCTCCGAGAGGCGCCGGGCGAGAAGGCAGTTGTAGGCATAGCTCCCGGGGCGCTCGACGTCGGGCCCGTAGGCCTCGAGCACGTGCTTGGGCTCGTCGCTGATCCGCACCAGATCGGGCACGCTCGTCTGCATCCGGAAGGCCATCTCATACTGGCTCGTCCGGGCGGCGATGTCGGGATCGCCGAGGATTTCAGCGCGGCGGCCATTGATCGCCGCGATCCGGTCGAGCGTCGCCCGGCGCGTCTGCCGGGCGATCCCCGGTGGATCGGAAAGATAGAGAACCGGGGCGCCGCTGTTGCGGAACCGCACCCCCTGATGCTCCGTCGGCAAAAACCCCGCTCCCCACAGCCGGTCGTAGAGGGGCTGGTCGTCCGGGCGGCCACTGCCGAAGCTCGTGAGGACGAGATAGGCGGGGAGGTCGGCATTCTCGCTTCCCAGGCCGTAGCTCGCCCAGGCGCCGATGCTCGGCCGGCCGGCCAACTGGCTCCCCGTCTGGAAGAAGGTGATCGCCGGATCGTGGTTGATCGCCTCGGTGTGCATCGAACGGATCATGCACCACTGATCGGCCTTCGAGGCGATCCCCGGAACGAGATCGCTGAACCACATCCCGCTCTGGCCATGCTGGGCGAAGGGGAAGATCGACGGCGCCACCGGGAAGCTCGATTGGCCGCTCGTCATCGTCGTCAGCCGCTGCCCCTGACGGATCGATTCGGGCAGTTCCTCCCCGCGCCGCGCGGCGAGCGCCGGCTTGGGATCGAAGAGATCCATCTGCGATGGCGCGCCCGACTGGAAGAGATAGATGATCCGCTTCGCCTTCGGCGCGTGGTGGGGGACTCCCGGCAGTGCCGCAGCCGCCGATGCCGGTCGGGAGAGCCCGGCGACGGCCGCGGCCAGGCTGCCGGCGGCACCGCCGAGGAAGACGCGGCGATTGAGCGCGTCCTGGAGGCGGAAGCCATTCATGAGTCGGCCCATCGATTCACTCCCGCATCACGAATTCGTCGAGGTTCAGGATCACGTTGGCGGCGAGGCACCAAGCGGCAAACTCCTCGGCCGCAAGGCCCGCCGTCGCTTCCGCCACCGGCCTGCCGGCAGCACCGGCCGCGATGAAGGCCTCGGCCGATTTCGCGTCGGCCGCGAAAGCACCGCGATCGGCGGCGAGGCCGGCCAGGAGCGTCTCGAGTTCGGGCCCGTCAGGCGCGCGGCCGAGCGCGAGCGCATAGCCGCGGTCGATCCGGGCCGCGGGATCGGCGCCCCCCTCGGCCACCATCCTTCGCGCGAGCCCCTGGGCCGCTTCGAGGAATGTCGTCTCGTTGAGGAGCGCAAGCGCCTGCAGCGGCGTGTTGGTCCGCGACCGCTTCACGGTGCAGGTCTCGCGGTTGGGGGCGTCGAAGAGGAGCATCGTCGGCGGCCCGGCTGTTCGCTTCCAGATCGTGTACATGCTGCGCCGAAACCGCCCCGGTCCGGTGTCGGGAACGTAGCCCCGCAGGTTGCCATATTTGCTCGTCTCGTCCCACACGCCTTCAGGCATCCATGGCCGGACGCTCGGGCCGCCAATCGCGGGCACGAGCAGCCCCGCCGCGGCGAGCGCCTGATCGCGGACGATCTCCCCCGGCAGCCGCACCCTCGGGCCCCGCGAAAGCAACCGGTTGGCCGGATCGCGGGCCAGTTCATCGGCCGTCACCCGGCTCGACTGCCGGTAGACGGAGCTCGTGAGCAGGAGCTTGAGAAAGGCCTTCATGTCCCAGGGGCGGGCCGGGGAGCCTGACACCTGCGGCAGGTTCGTCCCCTCCATAAACTCGGCCGCGAGCCAATCGAGCAACTCCGGGTGGCTTGGATACTCGGCCTGGCTGCCGAGGTTCTCGCTCGTCTTCACAAGTCCCGTGCCGAAGAGCCGTTCCCATTGGCGGTTTACCCATACCCGCGCCGTGAGCGGATGATCGCGGGAAACGATCCCCTCGGCGAGCGCCAGCCGATCGGCTCTCCTTCCCGGAGGGAGCGACGGGAGGAAGGCGGGCAGGCCCGGCTCGACCTTCTCCCCCGGCTTGTCGTATTCGCCGCGCGTAAGCACGAAGGCATCGCGCGGCGGCCCCTCGCGCATCACCATGGCGCTGGGGAGCGCATCACGGTAGGCGTCGAGCGCCTTCCGTGCCATGTCGCGCGTCGCCTCCGCCTGCTTCACCGGCCCCCCGACCTTCTCGCGGTAGTATGCCGCGATCACCTGCTGCTGCTCTGGCGTGCGGGCCGCCGTCTCGATCCGCAGGCTGTCGCGCACCGGAGCCGGGACACCAAGCCCCGAGACGCCGGCAAGCTCCGGCGGTGCCGCCGTCCGCACCAGCCGGAATCGTCCGAAGGCATGCCCCTCGATCACTTCCTGACGGACGCGGATCCGCAGCCGGGCATTCTCCGGCACGTCGACCGTGGCCGCGGGGAAGACGGCGAGCCTGCGCGGCTGACGTTTGTCGGGGAGATGCCCGTCGATCGCCCAGCCCTGCCCGCCACCGAGCACGCTCGCCGCCGGCCAGCCGGCCTGTTCGTAGTCGGCCTCGGCACGGCCAAGCGCCACCGGGAGAGCCGGCGCATCACCCGGCGGATCGATCTCCATCTCCACCCGGTTCACGACGACGTTGCCGTTGTGGTTGCGGCCGAAGCCGCCGCCGCCGGAGAGGGACGGATCGGCAATCAGTTCGAGGCGGACGCCCCCGAACGGACCGGCGGGAAGCAGGGCTTCGATCTCGTAGGTGTCGAGCGGCGGCTTGGCCCCCTCGACGAGCCATGAGCCATCCTCGAGCCGGCGAAACGACGCCCCGCCCGAGCTCTTCAAGGCGAGCGGCTCGAGTGTTTGCCAGATGTCGTCGGGTAGATCGAGCACGGGGCGGATCGTGCGCTCCCAATCGGCCACGAGGGATCCAAGATCCTTCTCACCGGCGCGCACCGCCTCGTCGGCGTCGAATATCGTCTTCTCCAGCCGGAGAATCTCGGCGGATTGTTCGGCCGACGGCAGCGGATAGAGCGGATCGGAGTTCCCGCCGCTGCGCGTCTCGCTCCCCATGATCGTGCCGGTTTCGGGGACGTTACAGAACAACGCAAAGAGACCATAAAACTCGCGCTGCGTGAGCGGGTCATACTTGTGGTCGTGGCAGCGGGCACAGCCGACCGAGAGGCCGAGCCAGGTCTGGCCAGTCGTCTCGACGCGATCGATGACCGTCTCCACCCGCCACTCCTCGGCGATGATTCCCCCTTCGCCGTTGATCCGGTGGTTCCGGTTGAAGCCGGTGGCGATGATCGCGTCGCGGGTCGCCTCCTCGTCGCCCGGCACCGGCGGCAGCATGTCGCCGGCGAGTTGCTGGATCGTGAACTGGTCGAAGGGGAGGTTGCGGTTGTAGGCCGCGATCACCCAGTCGCGCCACGGCCAGTTCGAGCGGCTCGAATCGGTCTGGTAGCCATGGCTGTCGGCATAGCGGGCCGCATCGAGCCATTCGATCGCCATCCGCTCGCCGAAGTGCGGGCTCGCGAGCTTTTGGTCGACGTACGTTCCAAACGCCTCTGAAGAAGGATCGGCGACCAGCGCGGCGACCTCTTCCGGCGTCGGCGGCAGACCCGTGAGATCGAGACTCACCCGTCGGGCGAGCACCTCCCGCGGTGCTTCGCCATTCGGGCTCATCCCCTCGGCCTCGAGGCGCGCGAGGATGAACCGGTCGACCGGCGTCCGCGGCCAGTCGGTGCCACGGGTCACCGGAACCTCCGGCCGCGTGACGCGTTCGAAGGCCCAGTGCCCCCGGTAGGGAGCGCCGGCGGCGATCCAGCGGCGAAGCAGCTCCGCCTCTGCCGCCGTCACCGGCTTGCCGACATGCGGCGGCGGCATGACGAGATCGGGATCGGTCGACTCGATCCGGGCGAGCACCGCGCTTGCAGCCGTATCACCGGGCACGATTCCCTGGCCGCCACTCTCGAGCACGAGACTCGCGCCCGCGGGCTCATCGAGCCGCAAGCCCCCCTGCCGCTTCGCCGCATCAGGGCCATGGCAGGCAAAGCAGCGGTCGGAGAGGAGCGGCCGGATGTCGCGGTTGAAGTCGATCGGAGCCGCGGCGGGTGTCGGGGAGACTGCTTCCGCAGCCATGACCGGCGACGACACGCCGACCACGCTCCACAAGCCCCACGCCAGGATCAGGAGCACCATCCCTGGCCGGATCGATGCGGCTGAGATGCACCGCCGCCGCCGGCTGCCATGGAGCGTGTTCACAGTGACTCGCTTTCCTCACCTTCGTACGAGACGTTCGGCGTCGCATTCGCTCCGGGCAAGGCTCCCTGCTTCTCCTCGTCTCTCCGCTTCGCCCCCTTCTCCTCGCGCTTCCGGTCACGCTTCTCCCCCTCGGCATGGCCGGCGCCGTGAGCTTCATGAAGCCGCCTCACCTCCTGCTCGAGGCGCTCGATCCGCTCCTGCTGCTCGGCGAAGCGGCGGCGGATGTCCTGGAACCGATCCTGAATCTGCTCGTGCGACTGCGCGATCTTCTGTTGCATGTGCCGTAGATCCTCGCCACCACCAGCCGCACCTTTGAGCTTCTCGCCGAGCCCGCGGGCCATCTCCTCCACATGGCGGTGGAGATCACGGGCATGCTCCTCGAAGCGGCGGTTGAGTTCGTCCTGCGGCATGCCGCCGAGGGGGGGCGTCTGGTGTCCGGGGGGGACCATCCCACCGTGGAACTGAGGCCCGGGGCCGCGGCCTTGGGAACCCGACTGATGCGGACGATCGTGCCGCAGCGGCCCCATCGGCGGCTGGCCATGCGGCGTGGGACCGCCGAGACGGGCCTCGATCGCAGCGAGCTTGCCGAGGATCTGATCGAGCTGTTGGGCGACGTGGGCGTGCGCATCGAAGGGAATGGGTGTCATCGCCGGCGCAGGGACCGGGGTTGGGACATGCGGCGGGAGCGGCGCCTGGAACTGGGGGTGCGGCTGCCCGGGCGCCTGGACTTGGGGATGGGGCTGCCCTGGATGATGCGGTCCCTGCGGCGGCTGCGGAGGCTGCGGCGGCTGGGGAGGGGGCTGGGGCGGGCCCTGCATCGACTGCACGTGCCGGGCGATGATTCCTTCGAGACCCTCGATCGAGTCGAGGGTGAAGCCTGCGGGACCGCCAGGGCCCTGCTTCACCTTGCCGTCTGCGCCGACCTCGACATCGAAGGAGAACACCGCCACCTTCGGTGGCAGAACGATCGCCCCGCCCAGGGGTGATGCTTCAGCGTTCTCAAAGAAGTCGACCAGGCGAGCCACCACCTCGTCGGCGGGGCGCTCAGCCCCCTGCACGGTCACGGCCCCCCCTTCCGGCTCCGCTGACGTCGCGATTCCCGCGACCACCAAGGACGCGCATCCCGCTGCCGCCACGGCCCGACGAACGGCGATGCGGAAGGAATCGATCGAGCGACGCATGACATGTCTCCTGATGGGCAACCTCGGGGGCGATGCGAAACGGCAACACCCGCACGAGCGTGGATCGAGCGAAGGAAATGGGGAGGAATTGGGAACGGCCCGGGGGCGACGTATCCTTGGGGCATCATGAGCCGCCCCGCCGAACCACCCCATCCCGACGACGCCGTGCTCGTTGATTTCGGCAGGGGTCGCCGGCTGGAACGCCTCGCCGGCGTCCTCGTCGATCGCCCCCTCCCCCAAACCAGGCTACCCCGCAGCCTCCCCGGCCTGTGGACCGAATCGAGCTTAACCTACACCGGTGGCTCGGAGGGGGAAAGCCGCGTATCGGCCGGTCTGCCATCCTCGTCGCTCCCCGGTGGCTGGCGGCAATTCCAGCCACTCCCCGATCCCTGGCGGGTGGCGATCCCGCTCCATGCCACGACGCTCCACCTCGAGGTTCGCCCGGCGGCCTCCGGTCAGACAGGCCTGTTCCTCGAACAGCAGCCGCAGTGGGCCTGGCTCGAGCGTGTGACGCCGGCAGGATCACGGATCCTCTCCCTCTTCGCCCACTCCGGCGCCGCCACGCTGGCGTTGGCAGCCGCCGGCGCCGAGGTGGTCCATGTCGACGCCTCCCGGCAGGCGATCGCGCTTGCCCGGCGTAACTCGGAAGCGTCAGGGCTTGCAGGCGCACCGATCCGCTCCGTGTGCGAGGATGCGCGGACGTTCGTCACCCGTGAATTGCGACGAGGCAGCCGCTACGACGGGGTCGTCCTCGATCCTCCCTCCTGGGGCCACGGGCCGAAGGGACAGGCCTTCGCCATCGACCGTGACTTGCCGCTCCTCCTCGACGACCTCGCCAGCCTCATCGCCCCCACCCCCACCGGACCGCTCCTGCTCTCCTGCCACTCCGCCGGCTGGACTCCATCCAGGCTCGCGACCGCCCTCGCCACCGTCGCCGGCCCACGGACACGGATCGAGTCGGGCCGCCTCACCTGCACAGACTCCAGTTCGCGTACGATCGACTTGGGGGCCTTCGCCCGTCACTGCCACCGATGACCCACCATCTCACGATCACCAGTGCCGCCAATCCACGCGTCCGCGCCGCGGCACGGCTCCGTGAGGCCGACGCCCGCCGCACCACCGGGCTGACACTCATCGACGGTGGACGCGAGGTGCGCCGCGCGGTCGCTGCCGGCATCCCGTTCGAGGAACTCTTCATCGACCAGGAGCTCTTCCTTCGGCCGGAGGGCGCCGGGCAGGCCTCCCACGACGCCGACGCCACCGGCATCCCCTCCGGCGAAGCCCTCGAGACCTGGCTCGACGATCTCGCCGGCCGTGGCACGACGATCGTCATCCTCGCCCGAGCGGCGTTCGAGAAGATCGCCTTCGGGAATCGCAACGAAGGGTGTGTTGGCGTGGCCCGGTTCACCGTGCCGGCACTCGAGATTTGGCAGGTGGATCGCGACCTGCCGGTGCTGATCCTCGAAGGGGTCGAGAAGCCCGGCAACCTCGGCGCCATCCTCCGCACCGCCGATGCCGCAGGCCTCGGCGGGGTGCTCGTCTGTGACGGCCGCACCGATCCTGCCAATCCAGCCACGATCCGGGCGAGCCTCGGCACCGTCTTCAGTGTGCCGATGGCCACCGGAACGACAATCGAGACGATCCGGTGGTGCGCGACCACGTCGCGGCGGGTGATCGCAGCGAGGCCCGGCGGCTCGACTCCCTGGCATGCCGCCAAGCTCGCGGGCCGGACGGCGATCCTCCTCGGCAGCGAGGCCCACGGGATCTCGCCCGAGTGGCAGGCGGCAGCCGATGCCGGGGAGATTGTCCTCGATTCGGTCCACTTGCCGATGCACGGCGCCGCCGACAGTCTCAATGTCTCGGCCACCGCTGCCGTTCTCGCCTACGAGAGCCTCCGCCAACATGGCGCTGGCCGAGGCTCCCCGTGACCACGTTGCACCATCGCCCCACGACTCCCACCGCAGTCGATCCGACCGTGAAAGGACCCCATGAACGACATCGCCCCAGAGCGCTCCGCGGAACTGTGCGACTCGCTCCACGCGACGGCCGCTGACCGCGGCCTCGACGCCATGTTCGCCGAACTGGCCGACTCCCTCTCCGCCCGGAAACGCTGGCATTCGCTGTTTGATGCCCGTCTCATGCAGGCCCGCGCGGCCCTCGGCCTGCCGCTCGCGGGGGACGGTCGGTCGATTCCGCAGGAAAAACAGGCGGCCCTCGAGGCCAAGTCGCTCGAGGCCTGTCGCGAGGCTGGCTGGCCACTGGTCGAGGAGGGGAACGTGGCTGCCGGGTGGATGTATCTCCGCGCGGCCGCGGAACCGGAGGAGGTGGGCAAGCGTCTGGCGGCACTTGCCGAGGGGCTGACGGGCACGGCCGATGGGACTGCCGCGGATGGCCCCGACGCCGAGCGTGCCGACGAGACGCTCCAGGAGATCATCCACGTGACGCTGTGGGAGGGAGTCGACCCGGCGCTCGGCCTGAAACTGCTCCTTTCCCGCAACGGCACCTGCAACACGATCACCGCCTATGAGCAGGCGGTGTCGCGGCTCCCCGCGGCGCGGCAGCGGCCAGCGGCCGATCTCCTCGTCGCCCATCTCCACCGCGAGGTGCTCGCCTCACTCGTCCACGATCTCCACCGCCGCGGCATCCCCGTGCAGCCGGAACCGGAGGCCTCGATCACCGGCGTCCTCGAGGCGGCCGGTGGCATGAGGGACGACCCGGCCGTCCATGTCGATGTCTCGCACCTCCAATCGGTGCTGCGGATCGCACGCGTCTGCACCGATCGGGCCACGCTGCGCCGCGCCTGGGAATTGGCCTCGTACGCCTGCCGCCTGCCGAAGGAGACGGTCTATCCCGGCGAGCCGCCGTTCGAGGACGTGGGGGACTCGTCGCGGCTCTTCTACGGTGCACAGCTCGGCTTCGATGTCGACGAGGCGGTGGCCTTCTTCAGGAAGGCGGCAGTGATGGCGAAGGTTGAGCAGGCCGGCTCGCTGCCGGGCGATGTGCTTGTCGTGCTGCTGTGGCGGCTCGGACGCGCGTCTGAGGCGTTGCACGCAGCCCTCGACCGGCCGCGTGACGACGCCGGCCCGAGCCTCATGCAGGCCACCGGAATGCTGCCGTCGCTTGTGGAGATGGCGGCCGCGGCGGGCGACTGGAAGACGCTCCGCATGGCCTGCCAGAAGCATGGCGACGAGATCACATTCGCGGCCACGCTCGCGGCGGAACATGCCGGCGGATGACCGGTTGATCCATCACTCCGCCGCTGCGGCTGCTCTCGCCGGTACCGTCTCCGCAGCCACCGTCGCTGACCCCACGGCAGGCTGGCAATCCTGGCAGGATCGGCAGTCGCGGCAGCCCGCACCGCGGCGCTTCCAGGGCCAAGGGAAGAGGGTGAGGATGCAGTCGGGGTAACAGGGATTCATCTTCCGCAGGCAACTCGGGCCACCGAAGAGGCAGCACTTGACGCCGCTGCAGTCTTCGCAGGGGTTTTCGGTGATGTAGCCCACTTCCGAAGGGGCCATGAATCCGCGGCCCGGCGGAAGCTGCCAGGGGGCGAGGAGATCGGGACCACGACTCCGACCATTGCAGTCGTGCCAACGGTTGCAGTTGTCGCACGGGTCGGGACCGCACGGCTCTGCCGAGCGGGGCCCCCAGTAACGCGGTCCACACCCCTCGCTGCCGCAGGGAGTGGTCGCCCCGACATCGGAGGTGAGGAACCCGGGCTGCGGGCCGCAGGTGCGGCAGGGCCATGCCGACACTGGACGGACATGACCGAGCACAGTCAGGGCCGCGACGACGAGCACCACGAGGGTGGCAACCGGGCGCCGCCCGGTGGAGATGAGCGTGTTCATGGCTCTCGGTATCGACCGGAAGAACCGTCACGCTCCGCTCATTCGGGACGAGCGACAAAGCTTTCCCAGCCTGCCCCGCCTGCCACCGATCCGACAGCCCGTCGCGATCGCCCAATGCCTTCAGGGAAGGCGAACCGGCTGTGGCGCAGCAGCGACGGCGCGCTCATAGAGCCGGAGGTACTTCCGGGCACTTGAGTCCCAGGACCAATCCTGTCCCATCACCTGCTGCACGAGCCCCGACCAGCGGTCGGAGTCGGCATGGAGCGCGAGTGCCCGATCGACCGCATGGGCCAGCGCTCCCCCATCGACCGCGTCGAAGACGAAGCCGCTGGCTGTGCCGGAACAGAGCGCATCGTCCGTGGCATCGACCACGGTGTCGACCAGCCCGCCGGTGGCACGGACGATCGGGATCGTGCCGTAGCGCAGGGCATACAGCTGCGTGAGCCCACAGGGCTCGTAGAGGCTCGGCATCAGGAGCATGTCGGCCGCCCCCTGAACCAGGTGCGCGAGCCCCTCGTCGAAGCCGATGACCAGATCGATCGTGCCGGGATGGGCCGATGCCATCCGGCGCAGGCCATCCTCGGCCCGTGGGTCGCCGGTGCCGAGTATGAGAAACCGCGCCCGACCGCTCCCCGCCATCCGCCCGAGCAGGTCGAAGATCAAACCGATCCCCTTCTGTTCGGCGAGGCGGCCGACGAACGCCACGAGCGGACGCGGATCGGGTGCGACTTGCCCAAGCCGAGCCGCGAGCGCCGCCTTCGCCGCCGCCTTCCCGTCGGCGACGCCGGTCGCGTCGTAGGGTCGCGGCAGATGGGGATCGGTGCGGGGATTCCAGGCATCGGTATCGATGCCATTGACGATCCCCACGAGCGTGTCGCCCCGGTCCGAAAGCACCCCTTCCAGGCTGCATCCCCCCGGTGCCGACTGGATCTCCCGGGCGTACGTCGGGCTCACGGTGCTCACCAGATCGGAGAACACGATCCCGGTCTTCAGCAGGTTAAGTTGGCCGAAATACTCCATCTGCTGCCAGTTGAAGTAGCGCCAGTCGATGCCGGTCAGGAGCATGTCCCAGTGCCAGAAGACCCCCTGATAGGCCATGTTGTGAATGGTGTGGAGCGTCCGTGCTTTGGAAAGCCGCGGCCACTGCGTGGCAAGCACCTTTTGATAGGCGGGGATGAGCCCGGTCTGCCAGTCGTGGGAGTGGATGATGTCGCAGGGCTGCTCGAAACGGTTGGCCAGTTCGAGAACGGCACGCGAAAAGAAAATGAACCGCTCGGCGTTGTCGGGATAATCCTCGGCACCACCGTAGAGCGTGGGGCGGTCGAAGTAGGAATCGTTGCCGACAAGATAGACCGTCGCATCGGCCGCGCCGTCCTTTCCGGGGATCCGCGACTGATGGATCGTCGCCCGCTTGGTCTGCGTGCCGACCGGCACGTCAAACTCCCACCCCGTCGGCTCGACCGGCAAACGGCGTGCGGAGAAGACCTCCCGATAGGCAGGCAGGGCCACCGTCACCGTGCAGCCGAGTCGCGTCAGTGCTCCCGGCAACGCGCCGACGACATCGGCAAGCCCCCCCGTCTTCGCAAACGGCGTCGCTTCGCTGGCCACCTGGAGGACGCGCATCGTGATGGTGCCTGTTCGATGGTTCTTCGGGGGTGTTGGCCGCTGCATCCGGCAGCGGTGCACGTTTCCAGAGTCTGCTAGCGTGCGCCGCGGAGTGTTTCCAACCAGGTGACCACGTCGACAAGTTCCTCGGCGGAGAGCGTCGACGCGAGGTCGGCAGGCATCAGCGACACCGGTTGGCGGATGAGTTCCTCGAGCTCGTCACCGCTCACCGTCGCATCGACGCCGTCAGGGCCCCGGATCACCACCTGCTGCGGGGTCTTCGAGACGAGCAACCCGCTGATGGCATGGCCATCCTTCGTGAGGGCTGTCCAGGCCTCGTAGTTGTGGCTGATCGCGGCCGACGGAGCGAGCACCGACTCGTAGAGCGCCTCGCGCGAGAGCTTGGCACCGATCCCGGACAGATCCGGGCCCACCATCTTTCCCTCCCCCTGGACGACGTGGCACTTGGCGCACGTCCCCACACCCGCGAACACGGCCTTCCCCTTCTCGGCGCTCCCGCTCCGCTTCACGAGATCCGCCACCGCCGGCAGCTTCTCCCCGCCTCGCCCCTTCGGGAGCGGCAGCACGTCGGCTGCCGCCAGGCGGACATCGCCCCACGGGCAGACCGAGATCGCCAGCGCCGCCGCCTGCGGGAGCGTGCCGGTCAGTTCGCCCGCCTTCGCCATCGCCACAAGCCTGCCTGCGCCCCCCTGGGTGCGGGCCAGCCCTCGGATCGCCGCCACACGCATTTCAGGTGAGGCATCGGCGGAGGCGATCGTCTTCAGGAGCAGGTCGAGCGCCGGGCCCTGGCCGCGCAACCCGCAGGCGGCCAGAAGGCGGGAGGCCTTCGTCACCGCCGGTGACAGCGGGAGATCCCCTTGGGCGGCGGCCTGACGGATGTCGACCGCGTCATCGACCCCGGCACTCGCCTCGGCGATCGCCGCGGCAATCGCATCGCTGGCGCCGAGATCGATCGCGGAGGCGATCGCCGAAACGGCGACGGAATCGCTCGTGCCATCGGCGGCGGCCAGATCGATGAGATCACCCGCCCGGCTCTGGAGCCGGAAGCGGTTGACGATGTCGACGAATGCTTGAGTGCCGGGCACCGCGGCGGCTGCGGCCGCGATCCGGTCAGCCAGCTTCCCTTCCATCCCCCCCGCCGGATCGATCCGCAGGACGAGTTCGGGAAGGATGACCTGGAGCTTTTCGTCTGGCCCATCGAGACGCGTGACGAGATCGCGGATCGCCGCGGAGGCAGCCGCGCTGTCCTGGAAATCGAGCGACCGGATGAGGGCCAGCGACTCGGCCGTGCTGACCTGTGGATCGGCGAGCAGTTCGCAGATCAGTTTCGGCGACAGGGAGGCCCGGCTCCGCCAGACGATCTCACGGCCGGCGGGAGCCCTCCAGCCATCGCCGACCGCCACGAGCCATGCGGCGAGGCGGCCATCCCAAAGGCTCCTGTTGCCGCTCCCCTGGGCTGCGATGCCGAGGGCCTCGAGTTCCCAGCGATCGCCTGTCGCGTGGGCCTTGGCGAGCTTCGCCCAGACGGCGTCGGCCTCCCTTCCCTCGACACCCCGCAGCGAGACGGCCACCTCGCGGCGGACCGCCGCCGAGGAATCAGCCGCGAGTTTCTCCGCCGCGGCGAGCGCTTCGATGCCGGCCATCCGGGCCATCCGCAGGCCGACGATACGGTGGTCGGGATCCTTCGATTCAAGCAATCGCGCCACGGTCGCAGCCGCCTGGCCGGGGAGTCGCCCCAAGGCCCAGGCAAGCCGGGATGCATGGCGACGGTCGATGGGGCGCTCGAGTGCCGCCGCCAGGGCCTTCGCTGCTGCCTCGGGATCCTTTGCAAGCCGATCGAGCGCCGTGGCCCGGGTGGAGAGATTTGGGCTTGCCAACGCAGCGACGGCGCCCGCCACCGAAGAGAAATCGGGCTTCGCCACCGACCACTTCGATTCCCTCGGCGCGATCCGGTAGATCCGCCCCTTCTCCACATCCCCCATCCCGTGGCCACCAACACCGGGGTCGTACCAGTCGGCCACAAGGAGCGAACCATCCGGCGCGACGCAGACATCGCTCGGTCTGAACCAGCGGTCGGCGGAGCCATCGGCGAGGTTCTCGGCGCTGGCCGCATAGCCGGCGCCATCGGTCTTCACGTGATAGGCGCGGACGACGTTCGGGCCGGCGTCGCAGTGGATCAGCGAACCGCGGAAGCGTTCCGGGAGGAGCGATCCCTCGTACACGCAGATTCCTGTAGGCGAGCCTGCCCCGGTCTGGAGGAGGTTGGGAACGACACCGGGATCGTTGAGGTGCCAGTGGCGCAGAGGGACCTCGGCCTCGAGATTCGTCCGTGGCACCTGCCAGCCCTGCCCGGTCCGCTCGTCGACGTAGCCATAGTTGCCCCCCTCCATGACGAAGTTGATCCGCACCCCCTGGTTGCCGTCGTCATCGTTGTCGCTCTGCCAGAGGGTGCCGAAGGAATCGACCGCCACCTCGTAGTTGTTGCGGAAGTTGTGGCCGAGGACCTCGAAGTCGGTGCCATCGGGACGGCAGCGGAACACCATCCCCTGCCGATAGGGCTTGCCGCTGTCATCGACGACGTTTCCCATCCGGTCGACGACCGGCTTGCCCTGCGAATCGTGGACGGCATGCCCGGTGTTGCCGAAGTTGAAATACCAGCGACCGTCGGGGCCGACAGAGAACGCGTGGACGGAGTGGTCGTGCTGCGGATCGCCGGTCTTGGTGAACAGCGACTCCTTCCGGTCGGCGACGAGATCGCCGTCATCATCGTGAAACACGAACACCTCGGGAGCACACGACACGATCACCTTTCGCCCCGGCCCGTCGCCGATGACGCAGATGCCGAGCGCCGAATCGACGTCGCGCCCCTGGTAAAAGACCTTCGACGTGTCGGCGACACCGTCGGCATCGGTATCCTCGAGGACAAGGATCCGGTCCCCTTCGGGGCGGGTGTCCTTGCGGCCGCGGTAGTTGGTGACCTCGCACACCCAGACCCTCCCCGAGGCGTCAATGTCGATGTCGGATGGGCTCGAGAGGAGCGGTTCGGCGGCAAACAGCGTCGCCTCGAGTTCCTCTGGAACCACGAGCGTGGCCGGCCCGTCGGCAGGAGCGACCGGCCCCCCCGCCTGAGTTGGTTTGGGGCGCAGGGCAGGAGCCTTGGTGTGGATGGCAAAGCGAATCGTGCCCGCTCCCTGATTGGCACCGCCGTCGTCGAGCCCAGCCCGGCCGACAAGCGTGGTGGCGCCGGGAGGCACGCCGAACTCGATCACCGAGTTGGCGTGCGTGCCGATGCCTCTGGCGACAGGCTTGCCGTCGACCTTGAGTTCACCCCCTTCGGCATTCAGTCCTTTCCGCACCTCGCCCCATTCGGCGGCGGCCCGCTTCCAATCGAGGTCGGCAAGCGGCTTGTTGACATTTGGCCCCTTGAACACCGGATCGATCCAGTCGGCCCAGTCGCACCCAAAACCGTCGCCGCCGTCATCAACGACAAGCCACACGGACTTCGCCCCGCTGACATCCACCTCGAAGGGAACAGACCTGCCGGGAGTGTCGCGGGAGACGACGTCGCTCTTCCAGAAAGGCACCCCATCGCCCCTGCCGTCGGCGGCGGGGGCGGCCAGGCCGAGACACACGCCCGCCGTGACGAAGGCCGCGACGAGCAGTTGCACACGCTGACGCGACACCTGCCCGACAGCCGACACCGTTCGGAATCCGCCGGACCGAGACTGACTGCGCGTTGTGAGCCGCCCCATGAAAGACACTCCAAGGATCGTGGAATCGCTGCGGGAGCGCGGCCTTCGCGGCCGGCAGAGCCGTGCCACACTGAAAAATCCCCGCGGCGCAGGGGACAGTATAGTATGGCTGGTTTTCCGGGTCGCAGCGGAGCCTTCCCATGCCCCCCCTGGTCAATCCCGGCGCCCTGTTCTCCTTCCGCTTCCCCTGTCGGCGCGTGAAGTCGCTCTGGCCGCCCGCCTCGGCGCCGCTCGACGACGCCTGTCGGCTGCCCTCCCTGGCCGGTATTGTCGGGGTGCCCGACATCGTCGCCCTGTGGATCGCCTGGAACGACGGGGGCCTGCGGGTCCGGGCCGACGTGAAGGGCGTGGGGGCGTCGCGATGGTGCCAGCCAACGAGGCCCGAGGACAGCGACGGCCTCCATCTGTGGATCGCGACCCGTCCCACCGGCGAGAGTCACCGTGCCGGGCGCTTCTGCCGGAGGCTTGCCCTCCTCCCCACCGGCGGCGGCAAACTCGCCGACAAGCCGGTCGCCGTGGCGGCGTCGATCCCGCGCACGAGCGAGATGCCGGCGGAGTTGCCGGAGGGCTCGGTGCCCATTGGTGCGACACTCCTTGCCGACGGATGGAGTATCGATGCGGCGATCACCGCCGCCGCCCTCCCCGGCTGGGATCCCGCGGAGATCCCACGGCTCGGGTTCTTCGCCGCCGTCATCGACCGCCGCCTGGGGCGGATCCCCTACGGGGCCCCCCCTGAGTATCCCTGGGAGAGCGATCCCACCATCTGGATGGAGCTGGAACTGGCCGGAGCATGATCCGCTCTATTCCAAATCCATTTCCTCCATCCGCCTCAGCCCCACTGCGTCCATGAACCGGTGGCGATCACGTAGGTGGAGAGCATGGCATTGGTCGTCGCGTGGGCCGCGATCGCATCGGCCAGCCGCCGACGCTGGTAGAGGGCGGCCGCAAACGCCATCCCGGCCATCGTCCCGGCGATCCAGGCCCCGCCATGGAGGAGGCCGAACGCCAGCGACGAGACGAGGAAAGACAGCCAGGTGAACATCCCCACCG